>DATCGK010000376.1:0-2926 GCA_036508975.1 Candidatus Limnocylindrales bacterium | reverse complement strand
AAGCGCCCGGTCCGCGACCTCGATCGCACGATCGGGCTGCTCGTGGAACATGTAGGCGCGCGCGAGCTGCCCGAGGAGCGCGATAAAGCCGCGATCCGCGCCGAGGTCGGCGAACTCGTCGGCTGCGGGCCCCAGGACCGCGAGGGCCTGTTCGGTCCGGTACGGCGTTGCGAGCGCCTGCCCGAGGGCGGCCGTGGCCCGCGCTACAGCCACCCGATCGCCTCGGTCGCGATGAAACTGAACCGCCTGGCGCAGGAGCGCCTCTGCCTCATCGTGGTGGGCGGCTGCAGAGGCGGACTCGCCGGCCCGCTCGAGGAACTCGGCCTCCTCGGTCGGATCAGTCGTGACGGTGAGCGCCTGCCGGAAGAAGGTGAGGGCCTGGTCGTGGGATCCGAGGTTCACCGCCCGATCGGCGGCCGCGGTGAGCGCGATCCGGGCCTGGGCGGCGAGGGCGTCGGTCTCTGGGCCATCCGTCGCGTTCGCGTGGGCGGCGAGGTAGTGGCCGGCGAGGCCGCCGGCGAGCTCGTCGCTGTCGAGGCTCTCGAAGAAGCGGGCGGCGGCCAGGTGGCGGCGCTTTCGGTCCCGCTTCGCGAGGGTGTTGTAGGCGACCTCGCGGATGAGGGCCTGGACGAACGCGTACTGGCCCCGCTCTGGGCTCCGGGGGTCCGTCTCGAGGGTCAGGAGCTCGCGGCGAACGAACGCACGCAGGCGCGGCTCCAGGTCGGTCTCGGCGATGCCGGAGACCGCCGAGAGGCCGGCGAGTGTGAAGCTCTGGCCGAGGACGGCGGCGTCGGACACGAGCGCCCGGTCGTCCGGGGTCAGACCGTCGAGGCGCGAGGCGATGAGGGCCGTCAGGGTCTCCGGGACAGCGAGTGAGGTGAGGTCCCCGATCGGGCGGTAGGTCCCGCCTTCAAGGGCCAGCCTCCCGTCGGCGACAAGCATCCGGACCGTCTCGACCGCGTAGAGCGGGATGCCGTCGGCCCGGTCGACGATCGCCTTCACGGCCGCCACGGGCAGCCCTGGCACGAGGCCGGCAAGGAGCTGGCGCATGGCAGGCTCGGGAAGCGGCTCGAGGTAGATCGAGGTGAAGTTGCGCTTCCCGGCGCCCCAGTCGGGCCGCCTCTCGAGCAGCTCGGGGCGGGCGAGGGTCACGACGTAGATCGGGACGTTCCGGCTCCATTCCAGCAGGTGATCGACAAAGTCGAGGAGGCCCGAGTCCGCGTAGTGGTGGTCCTCGAAGACCATGACGACCGGGGCCGTCGCCGCCATCCGCTCGAAGAACGTCCGCCACGCTCCGAAGAGCTGCTCGGACCGGACGCCCGACTCGACGCCGAGGAGGGCGAGGAGCGCTGGCTCGATCCAGCGCCGTTCCTCAGCGTCAACGACGTGGGTCGCCAGGGCCTCGGCGACCTTGGCCCGGGTCGTCGGTTCGTCGTCGGTCTCGAGCAGGCCGGCCCGCTGGCGGACCATCTCGCCCAGGGCCCAGAAACTGATCCCCTCGCCGTAGGCCGGGGAGCGGCCGTCGTGGTAGCGGACCGTCTCCACGAGCCCGTCGATGTACTTGAGAAACTCCCAGGCCAGGCGGGTCTTGCCGATCCCGCCCGGGCCGATGACCGAGACAAGCCGTGCCCGCCGCTCGCGGCTGGTGGCATGGAAGAGCTCCTTGAGCAGGCGCAGCTCGTCGTCGCGGCCGACGAACGGGGCTTCAAGCGTCTCGGCACGTCTTCGGCCGCCACGCTCGGCAACGACGCGGAGGGCTCGCCAGGCGGGGACGGGCGCGGTCTTGCCCTTGAGGATCTGCTCGCCCGCCTCCTCGAAGGCGATCGCCCTCGACGCGGCACGCTCGGTCGCCTCGCCGACCAGCACCGCCCCCGGTGGCGCCACGGATTGGAGTCGGCTCGCAGTGTTGACGAGGTCACCGGCGACCATCCCCTGGTTCGTCGCGCCGAGCGTGACGGCGGCTTCCCCGGTCAGGACGCCGGCACGAGCCTGGATTCCTGGGCCGAGGGTCTTGACCGCATCGACGAGGTCCAATGCCGCGCGGACGGCGCGCTCGGCATCGTCTTCGTGGGCCGTCGGCGCCCCCCAGACCGCCATGACCGCGTCACCGATGAACTTCTCGACCGTGCCCCCGTAGCGTGCCACGACCTCGCGCGACAGGTCGAAGTAGCGCGTGAGGAGCTCCCGGGTTTCCTCGGCGTCGCGGCCTTCAGCGAGGGTCGTGAAGCCGACGAGATCGGCGAAGAGGATCGAGACAAGCCGACGCTCGGCCACGGGCGCATCCGGCGGTGGAGTCGACGACGGGCGATTCGTCGCCGTGACGGGTGCGCCGCCAGCGATTGACGCTCCGCATTCTCCGCAGAACTTGGCGTCCGCCGCGTTCGGAGCGCCACATGCCGGACAGCTCGTCGCCAGGCGTTTGCCGCATTCCTTGCAGAACTTGCGGTCCGCCTCGTTGTCCGTCGCGCAGCTCGAACAGATCATGCCAGCCCCAAGAACGATATGGCGAGTCGAGCGTAGCGGAAGGGAAGCTGCGAGGCCACCACCATCTGCCGTCGGGCCAACACGATGATCGGATCGTGCCCGACTCGAGACGTCAGGAGGCCCGGCGCGGTGTTGACGCCGTCACACCGCCCCCGGCTCCGCACCGGGCGCTCCGCTCCGGCTCGGGGGATGGGAGGCGCACCGGGCGACCGGGGGCCGTCCAGACCCCTATGAGGGGGCCGGCGGCGGCGCATTCGGCTGCCCGGCACGAGCCGCCCGGCCCATTCGACAGCCCCCGTCGGGACCATCGAGTCATGGCCGCGCGGGCCCGGTGGGCCTAGCGTCGTGCGTATGTCGATGCGCACGACGTTCAGGGGGCCGCTGCGGATCTTCCTCCGGGACTCGGGCGGCACGCCCGAGGACGTGCCGCCCGATCCACCGC
>DATCGK010000375.1:0-2544 GCA_036508975.1 Candidatus Limnocylindrales bacterium | reverse complement strand
CAGACCTTCGAGGGAGCTGGCGCCGGCCGAGATCGCCCCGTCGGCGAGCAGCCCGTTCACCGTCTCGCTGTGACGCGCGTAGCCGACGACGGTGTGGCCCCCTCCGAGCCATCGGCGCGACATGTTGGCACCCATCCTGCCGAGACCGACCAGTCCGATCTGCATCGTCGTCACCTTCCCTGGTGCGGCGCCACGGCACTGCGGCGCGTGGTCCGCGAGCTGCCACCACGAAGTCCCGGCTGAGGTCGGCACCGCGCCAGGCGATGGTCCCTGTTCGGGCGCCTGGCCGCCGCAGGGAGTGGCTCTCTTGAGCGTGATGCCAGTGTGCCCTCACGACACCGCGGTGTCATGAGGGTCCGTCATCTCGGAGGGCCACGACCCGAGCCCGGCATGGCGGCAACGTCGCAGCCAGCCACCCCTCGCTGGGCCGGTACCGGATCGCGGCCCGAGCGGACGGTGCGGAGACTCGCTGGCTGTTCACGGAGAACGAGACCAGTGCGGCCGATGGCGAGGCTCTCGTCGAGGCGATCGGTCCGTACACGAAGGACGCGTTCCACCGCCTGCTCGTCGACGGCGACAGCAACGCATCCCTCGTTCTTCGGTGACTGCCCGTCCTTCGTATCGCCACACGATTCGCGCCGCCGGCTGCCGTCGATCGTCGACGAGCATCGCCTGGTGCCGATCCTCGACAGGCTGCTGGACGCGGCGCTCGCAGTGTCTCAAGTCGTCACAGTCGCCGCCATCTCCCGACCGACGTCACGCTGGACGGGGTCACGAGCCGCGTCGAGTACGAGCAGTACCGGGTTTGGTCGGACCAACCGGTGAGACGGCCACGCGCATCAATGGCGGCAACTCGAACTGGCGAGGCCCGGCCTGGCTGCCGCTCAACTACCTGCTGTGGCACATCCTCCGGCAATACGCCCGTTCCCACGGCGACTCGCTCCAGCATGCCTACCTGACGCCCGACGGCGAGAGTCGCGATCTGCACGAGATTGCCCGCGACCTCGCGCGGCGCCTGATCTCGCTGTATAGGCCCGGGCGGGACGGGATGCGGCCGGCCCACGGGACCGACTCGCGCTGGCGGGATCACCCGGCGTTCCGTGACCGGCTCCTGTTCTGCGAGTATCCCCACGGCGAGTCGGGGCCTGGACCTGGGCGCTTCTCACCAGACAGGCTGGAGCGCCCTCCTCGCCAACCCGATCGACGAGCCCGATCGGCCCGTGGCCGGATCGCCCCGCTGAGACCGGCGATCCTCGCGCGTCCTGCACCCGGGTGCAGCTGACGCTTCTCGTCTTCTCGCCCCACCACGCGCGGCTGGCCCCGGACACACGGAACGGCCCCGGTCGGTGGACGGGGCCGTTGAGCGCGAGGCGGAGAGAGTCAGCGGTTGGCGCCGAAGGCAAGGCGGTCGAGGATCAGGCCGAGCACGGTGCCGAACATGAACGTGTGAGCCACGAACTGGACGGCGTCGTTGTGCGTCTCGGGGAACCAGCTCCGGCCGAAGACACCCGCCGGGATGAAGAAGTTCAGGATCCAGAGGGCGAAGCCGGCCAGGCTGGAGACCACGAGAACCAAGGCGGTCGACCTGGAGAGCGAGGGGACGAGCGCGAGGACAGCGGCGACCCGAAGGTCATCCCACGGGCGTCAGGCCGGCGGCGAAGAAGACGCTGCCGATCCCGATGAAGGTTGCGCCGAGGGCTTGGGCGAAGCGCGGCGGGTAGCGCGTGCTCGGACTCGACGGGTCCCAGCCTGAGGACCCGGCGGACGAGCCGCCACGGCCTGCCCGGAGGGAACTGGGTCAGGACCCACCAGCGCGGGAAGTAGAGGCGACCGCCGATGCAGTACCCGGTCGCCGCGAGGAGGACCTGCAGGCCGACGACCGCCCTGACGAAGAACCGGGTGCCGAACAGAGCGGCGACGGCGAGGTCGCAGCCGGCCGCGCGATCTGTGCGGTACCTCACAGATCCTCGTCGTCACCAGGCCAACCTGTCCCCGGCCGCGGTCCTCGGGGAACAGCCGATGGCTGGAGGGACGCGGGCTGGCGGCGCTTTCGGCGGACCAGCAGTGCGGCCGTTGTCGCCGCGTCGCTCGTCATCTCGACGGGGTATCTGTGGTTCCGCTACCTGGTGTGATGGCGGTGCCGTCGAACGGGGCCATGCGCCCCACCGCCACCAGGAGCCCGTGGATGAGCGCCTCCGGCCGCGGCGGGCAGCCCGGCACGAAGACGTCCACCGGCAGCACCTCGCCGATCCCGTCGCGCCCGGCATAGCTCCCGGCGAACACGCCACCACTGATCGCGCACGCACCGACCGCGACCACCAGGCGCGGCTCCGGCATCGCCTCGTACGTGCGACGCGCGGCGTCCTCGAGGTTGCGGGTCATGATCCCCGTCACCAGCAGCAGGTCCGCGTGGCGGGGGGACGCCACGAAGTCGATCCCCAGCCGCTGGATGTCGTGGTACGGGTTGAGCAGCGCCGCGATCTCCCAGTCGCAGCCGTTGCAGGAGCCGGCGTCCAGGTGGCGGACGTGGAGCGACCTAGCGAG
>DATCGK010000374.1:0-2991 GCA_036508975.1 Candidatus Limnocylindrales bacterium | reverse complement strand
TCCCGCCGATGACCGCGGCGGCGACCGCGTACAGGACCAGCTGGCCGCCGTTGATGTTGGCGGTCATGCCGCCCAGCGTCGAGCAGTAGATCACGCCCGCGACCCCCGCGGTCATCGAGCAGATGATGAAGCAGATCGTGCGCAGGCGAGGCACGTTGATGCCGGCGCGCCGCGCTGCCTCCGGGTTGCCTCCAACGGCGTAGATGTGGCGTCCGAACTGCATCCGCTCGAGCAGGATCGTCCACACCCCGAGGACCACGAGGACGAATGGCACCACCCAGGGGACACCGACGATCGGGAGGAAGTTCCCACGGTTCACGTTGCAGATAGCCACCACGATGATCCCGGCGGCAGCCACGAACGCGATCTTGGCGACGGTCAGGCCCATCGGCGGGGCCACCAGGCCGTTGCGGCGCCGCCCGGCGTCCCGCCGCCACATCATCGTGCCGAGCACCCCGACGATTGCGACGAGCCCGATCCAGGAGATCAGCGGATCGATGTAGCTGTAGACGATGCCGTACAGGCCGACCTGGCCCGCCCACAGGGTGCTCGTGATCCCGACGCCGCCCGCGGCGCCGAGCATGTAGATCATCACGCCGAACCACATCAGGTAGCCGGCCAGCGTCACGATGAAGGCGGGCATGCGCAGGCGCGTGATGATGCTCCCCTGGAGGGCCCCGATCGCCCCGC
Source organism: Candidatus Limnocylindrales bacterium (assembly GCA_036508975.1). Lineage (GTDB taxonomy): Bacteria > Chloroflexota > Limnocylindria > Limnocylindrales > CSP1-4 > CAIXZV01. The sequence goes on along the minus strand of DATCGK010000374.1, from coordinate 2,301 downwards.
AGACGACGAGCGCGGCGATGATCGCCGCCCACCACGGCCAGTTGTACTGGGGCTGGACAAGCTGGGCCGCCACGATCCCGCCGATCGCCGCGACGTAGCCGATCGAGAGGTCGATCTCGCCCAGCAGCAGGACGAAGCCCTCGGCTATCGCGAGCACGATGAAGACGGCGCTCTGGTCGAACAGGTTCACCAGGTTGCCGGCCGAGAGGAAGATGTGGTTCTTGCTCACGACCGTGAAAACGACCATGACGGCGACGAGAGCGAAAGCCACCGGCAGGACCCCGGCGTCGCCACCCCTGACCCGGGCGGTCCATGCGCGCAGGTACTCACTCAGGGACTGCGCGACGATGGCCGGGGGGATGAACTCGACGTCCGCCGCAGTCAGGTCCAGTGCATCTTCGGTCGCGACCGCGAGCACGGGAGCGGACGCTCCCCCGGGCTCTCCCTCGATCCTCGCCATCTTTCAGTTCCTCTCGTGGCTGGAGCCGGAACCACGCACGTCGCGGCTCGACGCACCCGTGGTCATGAAGTCCACCACGCTCTGCCGGTCGAAGGCCGAGATGGCATCCTGGGAAACCATTCGCCCGAGCCGCAGGATCGCGATCCTGTCGGCGACCTCGAAGACGTCGTTGAGGTTGTGCGAGATCAGCATGACCGCGAGACCGTGCTCCTTGAGCCGCAGGATGAGATCGAGCACCATCCTCGTCTGGGCAACGCCGAGGGCGGCGGTCGGCTCGTCGAGCATGACCAGCTTCGAGTTCCACATGACGGCCTTGGCGACCGCGACGGCCTGGCGCTGTCCGCCGGACAGGGTGGCGACGGGCTGGCGGATCGAGCGCACCGTGGTCACGTGCAGGCTCGCCAGCGTCTCTGCCGCTGCGCGCTCCATGCTGTCCTCGTCGAGCAGGACGTGGCTCAGGCGTTCGCGGCCGAGGAACATGTTCTGGACGATGTCCAGGTTGTCGGCGAGAGCCAGGTCCTGGTAGACCGTCTCGATCCCCAACGCCGCCGAATCCTTCGGGCTGGCGATATGGACCTGGCGTCCCTGCCAGAAGATCTCGCCGGCGTCCACCGTGTGGATGCCTGCGATGCTCTTCGTCAGCACCGACTTCCCGGCGCCGTTGTCGCCGCAGAGCGCAGTGACCTGTCCGTCGGGGAGGTCGAGGTCGACGCCGTACAGGGCCTGGACCGCGCCGAAGTGCTTGCTGATGCCACGCAGCCTGAGCAGCGGCTCCGCGGCACCCGGCACAGCGGTGGGCCCGTGCTCCCCGGCCGCGACCCCGCGTGTGGGTTCGTTCGGTTCAGCCATCACATTCATCGCGTCGTCCTTCAGACCTGGGGCTGGCCACGCACTCGGCACCACCATGATCCCACCCGTGCCACCCGTATGTGAGGCAGAAAGCCGTGTCGCACCCGCCGCGGGGGCGGGTGCGACACGAGCGCTACTTGGGCGCCCTGCGCATGCGCAGGGCGCCGTCGCGAAGGAGAGCCGGTTACTTGATGCCGGCCGCCGTGCAAACGTCGGCGCCGACTGCGGCGCAGAGGTCCGTCGCGGCGATGAACTTGTCCGTGATGACGGTCGCTTCCATGTTGGCGGCATTGACCCACATCGGGGTGAGGAGAACGGCCGGCTCAGTGGTCGCGGCGTTCTTCGGATCCGTCGTGGAGCCGTTCAGGAGAGCGGCGGGCGGCGTCTGGCCGGCCCGGAGGAAGGTGGCCAGGGCGACTGCCGCCTGGGCCTCGAGGTAGATCGGCTTGTAGACCGAGCCGCACTGCCAGCCCTGGAGCACGTATTCCATGCCCTGGAGCGTCGCGTCCTGCCCGGTGGTCGGGATCTTCTTGGCCGGGACGCCGGCCGCCTTGAGAGCGGTGATCACCGCGCCGGCCAGGCCGTCATTGGCCTCGACCGTGGCGTTGATCGACGGGTTCGCGGTGTGCGCCTGCTGGAAGATGGCGCCGCCCTTGGCGTTGTCCCACCCTGGGGCAAGCTGCTCGCCGACGAGCGACATGCCGGCGCTGTTCGTGGCACCAGCCGCGACCTGGGCGACCTTCTGGCCCCAGATGGCGTCGTTGTAGCCCTTGGCGAAGTCGATCGCGTTCGGGTCGGTATCCTGGCCGCCGTCGACGGTGAAGACCTGCGGGCTGGTGACGCCCCAGTCAGTCACGCACTGCATGAAGCCCTTGCCGATCAGCTCGCCGACCTGGACGTTGTCAAAGCTGACGTAATAGGTGTTCGTGCCCTGGAACGTGGCGCGGTCATAGCTGATCATCGTCACGCCGGCGGCCGTAGCAGCCGCCTGG
>DATCGK010000373.1:0-6234 GCA_036508975.1 Candidatus Limnocylindrales bacterium | reverse complement strand
CTCCTCCGGGTCGCTCCACGCGCGGGAAACCCGCTCGGGCGGGGCATTGAGCCGCCGGATCATCCGGACGGTTCGCTCGAGCTCGGTCCCGTCAGGCAGGGGCATGGTCTCGTCTCCCAATGACCGATCCCTCGGCCCGCTCCCCGAGGCCGGGCCAGCGGCCGGCCGAACAGGGAGTCGGGCCAAGGGTAGTCCGCAACGCGTGGGGCCGCATACGGCCGATCGTCAGCCGGGCGCGGGCACGTCGTCCGCGGAATAACTCGCAGCGCGGCGACTGCCCGTGGCAGGGGCGTGCGGGACCGCCTGGACCTCAGCGTCCGGTCGTCGTCCGACGTGGGGCGGGCGGCCACGGGTCGTGGGTTGCGACGTACGCCGGGACCTGGGCGCGGTGGCTCAGGCCCAGCTTCGCCAGGATCGAGCTGACATAGTTCTTGACGGTCTTGTCCGAGAGGAACACCGCCGCGGCGATCTCCCGGTTGGTCATGCCGGCGGCGATGAGCGGCAGGATCTCGCGCTCGCGCACCGTCAGGACAACCGCGTCGTCCGCGTCGGCCCCGCTCGCGATTCGCCGCACGCGGGTGAGGACCATGCCGGTGACACCGGCATCGAACATCGACTCGCCCCTCCCGACCGCCTCCAGCGTTCGCACCAGCGCCGCGGACCGGGACTGCTTGAGGACGTAGCCGCGCGCGCCGGAGACGACGGCCGCGAACACGTCGTGCTCGTCCGGCGAGCTCGTGAGGAACACGACGAGGATGGCCGGGAGCTCGTCGCGCAGCAGGCGGCACGCCTCGATCCCCGAAGCGTCGGGGAGCTGGATGTCGAGCAGCACGATGTCCGGGAGGAACCGCCGTGCCTGCGTCAGGGCATCGGCGCACGTCCCCGCCTCGCCCACGACCTGGAACTGCGGCCGACGATCGAGAAAGTCGACCAGCCCCCGTCGCACCACCTCGTGATCGTCGACGATCAGGAGCCGGAGGGGCGCAGCGGGGTTGGACATGGAAGAGAGGAGCATGCACGCACCGGCGAAGAACCGCAAATGGGGGATGGGCGCGGCTGCGGATCCTGACCGCGCGGGCCCAACCGTCAGGGGATCGGCGTCCCGGCCAGTGCGTCGGCCATGATCGTGCGGGCCGCCTCGATCGGGATGGCGAACGAGACCCCCTGGGCTCCCTCGTCGGTGGCGGTGTCGATCCCGACCACCCGCCCGGACAGGTCGAGGAGGGGACCACCGCTGTTGCCGGGATTGATCGCGGCATCCGTCTGGATGAGCCCGTCGAGGTTCTCGCCATGGCGGATCGAGATGGACCGGTTCAGGCCGGAGACGACACCCGTGGTGACCGAGTCGGGGTACTCGCCGAGCGGGCTGCCGATGGCGATGACCGCCTGGCCGAGCGCGAGGCCATTCGAGTCACCGATCGCGAGGGCCGACAGCTCGGTCGCGTCGACCTTGACGACCGCCAGGTCCGTCGTGCTCGAGACCCCGTAGACCTGGCCCGGCAGCTGGCGACCGTCGGCGAGCGCGACGCTGATGGAGGTCGCCCCGTCCACGACATGGGCGTTGGTCAGGATCCAGCCGCCGCTGTCGAAGACGAACCCCGATCCAACCCCGGTGCCGGCGCGACGCCCGGTGCCGACCTCGCTCGTGATCGTCACAACGGTCGGGACAGCCTTCGCGACCGCCGCCACGACCGAACCGCCGTTGTCCTGGGTGCTCGATCCGGGGGTGCCCGACCCGGCCGGCGTTGCCACCGGCGGGGTGGGGGTTGGCGCGGTCGTCGCGACTGGCGCGGTCGTCGCGGTCGGCGCGATGGTCGGCGCGACCGCCGCGACGGCGGAGGACGGGCCGCTCGACGCGCCGGGATCCACCACGGCGGGCGTGGTCAACCTGAACAGCGCGAAGCTCATCGCGGACGTGAGGACGGCGCTCAGGACGGCCGCCAGCAGGGCCACCCTCACGATCCGGGGATCGGGGCGGCCGCCGTCGCGTGGCGCGGGAGGTGGCGTCGCCGTCCAGGGTTCCGGGCTCGCGGGCTGGAACTGCGGCCGCCACGGCCCGGCGCCCGGCTCCTGCGGCGGTGGGGCAAACCGCACGGTATCGGCGCGGGACCACGCCTCGTCCGTCGTCTGCTGCGTGTCTTGCCCGGGCTGGTCCATCGATCCTCCTTCGGAGACCACAGCATGACTCGTCGCTCATGAGAACACCGTGATAGCGGCGTCGAACGCGCGGCGGGCGACCCCGGGACCGGCCGGGGTCCCAGGCGGCCTCGTGTTGGCACTGGGTCGCGGGGCTGGGGGGCGGGCTGCTCGTGGTCCTGTCCTGGACGATCGACGCCGGGCGGCTCATTGGCGGCGGCCTCCCCGGGCCGTACCCGTGGCCGATCTCCGCGGCCGGGGTGCTGCTCGCCCTGGCGGCGGCGGCCGATGCGCTGCGCGGCGCCGTGCGCGCAGCAACCGACCCGGACGCACATCCCGCGGACCGCGTCCCGGTGGTGCGCTCGCCGGACTGACGCCTCGGCCTCAGCGCGGCGCGGACCCGCCCAAGGTCCACGTGGAGCCATCGGCACCGTCGCGGACCTCGACCCCGGCGGCGGCCAGCTGTTCGCGGACGAGGTCGGCCGTCGCCCAGTCACTGGCGTTGCGGGCCCGGGCTCGCACCACCAGCAGCGCCTCCACGAACGGGTCCACGATGGTCCGCGGATCGGATCCGCCGATCGCTGGTGCCTCGCCCAGGCGGACGATGAGCGAGCGGAACGTGGATCGGGCGTTGTCAAGGTCCGGGCTGTCCTCGCCGTGGCGGATCCGGCCCTCGATGACCGCGTCCAGGTCCAGGAGCGCAGCGACGGCTGCCCGGCCGTCCCCACCGGCCAGCGCGGCGAAGAAGGTTCCCTCGAGGACTGCGGTCTCGTCCCGGAGCGGTCCGGCCGCCCGGGGCGTCGACGCCCGGGTTGGGGACGGTGCCGAGCCGCCCGCGCCCGAGCCGCCCACGCCGCGATCGTTAACCGGGATCTCGCCGCCCGCCAGCGCGCGGGCCGCCTCGGCCAGCGCCTCGAGCCCCATCTCGCTCCCGCCCGGGAAGAGGGCAGACCGGCCATCGACCCGGACGGTGACCCCGCCGAGCCCCGAGACCGTCGCGACCCCGCGGTCCAGGTCCAGCACCAACGCCGTGTGGCTGTCCACGCCCAGCACGAACGTTTCCGGCGGCAGCTGCTGCTCCAGGATGCGGAGCCGTCGCTCGCCCATGTAGCAGAAGCGGGTGTCGTGGTTCCCGCCCTCGGCGTTGTCGTAGTGCGGGATGACCGCCGCACGCAGGCCCGTCGCCGCGCCGAGGAGGTCGAGGCCCTCCAGCCAGCGCGGTTCCTCGCCCACCTTGTAGATCTCATAGACGGGGATGGTGACGACGCCAAGGGTCAGGGCCGCGGCGCTGGCCATGGTCAGGACGCCGCCGTCCCGGAGCAGGTCTGCCAGGGCGGGCGGGATCGGCCCTCCGGCCCACTGGCGGAGCGCGTAGCTGGGGCTGCCCGGCCCGGCCATCACGTAGCGCGCTTGCCGCAGGCGCGCCACCGCCGTGGCGAGCGCAACCCCGTCCACGTCCCGGGTGCGGCAGGAGGCCACGTCCACCTCCCGCCCGACACTCTCCGCGAAGAACTTGACCGTGCGGGCGCTGAGATCGTCCGCGTTCTCCTGGAACCCGTACGGGGTGTCGAGGATGGCGGCGGGGACGGGCGCCGGCCCGAGCCGCTCGAACAGCGCTCGATGGACCTTCGCCATCGTGGGCGCCGTCTCCCCGGACCCCATCATCGCGAGGATGCGCGGGCCGCTCATGCGAAGAACCCGTCGGCACAGAGATCGTGCATCACGCCAGCGAGCTCGCCCGGGTGCTGGGCGTGGATGTCATGGTCGCCGGTGAGCCAGCGGACGCGGACGGTCGGGATGATCGCCGCGGCCTCCTCGACGTCCGGTCGCTTCCTCGCCATGCGGTCGCCTCCGCCACCGTCGGCCGGTGCGAGCAGGACAGGGACCGCGAGGCCCGCATACAGCTCCGTTGGGTGATGCTCCCACAGCCCGTGGAGGACCTTGATGTGGTGGTCGAAGGCGAGCCACGGGGCCACCGTGCCGTCCCGCCGGACCTCGAAGTTGGCGAGCACACCCTGGATGCCGGTCTCGGGCCAGTCCGGGTGGGCCGAACGGATGTAACCCTCGATCTCCTCGAGCGGGCGGCCGGCAAGCCTCGGCGGCGCCAATGCGGCGCGACACGCATCCCAGTCGGCGAACTCGCGGCTGGGCTCGATCCAGCCGCCGTCCACGCACACCAGCCCGCGGACGAGGTCCGGGCGCCTGGAGGCCAGCTCGAGAACGACGTTGCCGCCCCAGGACTGCCCGGCAACGACGGGCCGCTCCAGCCTCAGGCCTTCGATCAGCGCCGCAAGGTCGTGGGCGACGGTCGGGATGTCGTACGGCCCCCGTGGCTTCGACGACCGGCCGTGGCCCCGGAGGTCCGCGGTGAAGACCCGGTGACCGGCGGCGACGAGGGCCTTCGCAACGCCGTCCCACATCCGCGCGTTCGAGGCCAGGCCGTGCACCAGGACGAAGGGTGGTGCCTCGTCGGAAGCGCCCTGGACCGCGTCCCCAGGCAGGGGCCGCCAGAGGTCCACGGCAAGCTCGACGCCGTCGGCAACGGGGATCCGCACCGTCTCCATGGACCTGATGGTAGTCGGGTCGTGGTGTCCGGTCGTCTGCCGGCGGCGTACGGGCCAGGCAAGCGGCAGAGCGCATCGTGCGATCGTGCGCCACAACACCCAACGCGCGACACGGTCCGCCGTCGTCGGAGACGTCGGACGCGATCCTCGCCCGGTTCGCGGAGCGTGGCATCGAGTTCATCCCCGACCGCGAGGTTGTCGCCCTCGACCCCGACACCCACCAGGCGCTCCTGAGCGACGGCAGCTTCCTGCCGTTCGACCTGTTCCTGGGCGTGCCCGTGCACCGCGTGCCGGACGTGGTCTCGGCATCGGGCATGATGCAGAACGGCTGGATCCCGGTGGACCCCGCTACCGCGGCTACCCGCTACCCGGGTGTCTACGCCCTCGGTGACGTCACCAGCGTCGGCACGCCCAAGGCCGGCGTCTTCGCCGAGCGGGCGGCGCTCGCGCTCGCGGGCCAGCTGGCCGCCCGGATCCGCGGTGAGGCCGAACCGCCCGGTTACGACGGCACGGGCACCTGCTGGATCGAGTTCGGCAACCACGAGGTGGGGCGGGTCGCGGTGGACTTCTTCTCCACGCCGGGCCGGCCAACCGGGACCTTCACGGAGCCCTCGCTCCAGACGGCCACGGAGAAGCTCGATTTCGGCACCGAGCGCCACGTCCGCTGGTTCGGCCTCCCCTCGAGCTAGCCAGCCGCGTCGGCCCGGACGCACCGGCCCGCTCCCGGCTCCACCCGGAGCGGGCATCATGGTCGGCGTCCACCGGGCCATCCAGGTTGAACCCGGGTGGGCCGCCTCGTCCAGCCAGCGAGCCGCCCTGACGTGTCACCCGCGACCCCAATCCCGGCCTCGTCCGACGCCGACCCGGTGATCCCGGCCGGCCCCCACCCGTACGTCCCGCGCCTGCCGGTCCCGGACGCGACGTCCGTCACCGAGCTGGATGCCGCGGTTGGCGAGCTCCGGGCTGCGGCCGACGGCTGGGTCCGGGCCACGCCCGAGGCGCGCATCCGGCTGCTGGATGAGGTGATCCGGGCCACGCTGCCGGTCGCGGACCGCTGGACAGAGCTCGCCTGTCTGCACGAGGGCCTGGACCCGGCTGGCCCGGACTCCGCGGAGGAGGCGACCGTCGGCCCGTACATCTTCCTGCGCGGGGCCCGCTTCCACCGGGACGCGATCAAGGCGATCGCACGCACGGGCGCGCCCCGCATTCCGGGTCCCGTGCGGACACTCCCGGACGGACGCGTGACGGCACGGGTGTTCCCAGCGGACCTCGCGGACCGGGTGACCTACATCGGCACCAATGCCGACGTCTGGATGGACCGATCGGTCACGGCCGAGTCGCTGCCCTCAACGATGGCGACGCCGTATCGCCAGCCGCCGCCCGGCCGCGTGTGCCTGGTGCTCGGCGGGGGCAACGCGTCGTCGATCGGCCCGCTCGACGTGCTCCACAAGCTGTTCGTGGAGCTGCAGGTCGTGGTCCTCAAGATGCACCCGGTGATGGCGCACCTGGACGAGGTCCAGGCGGCGGCCCTGGC
>DATCGK010000372.1:0-9688 GCA_036508975.1 Candidatus Limnocylindrales bacterium | reverse complement strand
ACGCGTCAGCGAGCGGCACCAGCGACGACATTGGCAGCGTGTCGCCGAGCGTTGCAGCACGCGATTCGGCGGGCTTGACCGGTCCAGGCGCGAGACGCCGTCGAGTTATCGTGTCGTCCCGAGCACGAAACAGGGTTTGGAGCGGGAGACGAGGTTCGAACTCGCGACATGCAGCTTGGAAGGCTGCCGCTCTGCCAACTGAGCTACTCCCGCGTGGCCAGAAACCTACCACGGTCGCACCCGCAGGACCGCCCGGGCCACGATCTGCCCAGGTTCATCGACTCCCAGGCGACGGTCGATGGCGGGGTGTCTCCGCCGGCCCGATCGGCGCCGCGCCGTCACCCCAGATCCGCTCCCGCCGCCAAGCAGTCTTCGGCGAAGCGCTCCAGCGCGCCTTCGTCGCCGGCGCAGGCCCGGACCAGCGTCATCACCCGGTCCACCCCCGCATCCGCGTACCGGCGCAGCAGGTCCACGCGCGGCGCTCCCTCGACCGCCGAATCCTCGCGCCCGATGTTCACCGAGAGCCGCAACGTCCGCGGATCCCGCTCGATCTCCGTGCACCGCGAGTCGATAACCGGCCGGGCTTCGACGACCTCCTCCGGCGTGAACCAGTCGAGGTTCAGCTCGTCCGCGAAGCGGGCCGCCAGCCGCCACGTCCGGTTGGGGCCATTGCCGCCCACGAGGATCGACACCCGAGGCTCCTGCAGACCGCGCGGGACGTTGATCGCGTCGCGGATGGAGACCGTCGAGCCGTCGTATGACGCCCGGCCGGGCGCCAGCATGCGCGACGTGACCTCGAGGGCGTCCTCGAGCATCGCCATGCGCGTCTTCAGCGGCGGGAAGCCGAAGCCGTAGGCGAGGTACTCGTCCTGTTTCCAGCCGGCGCCCAGCCCCAGCTCCGCCCGGCCGCCCGAGACCACGTCCAGCGTGGCGATCATCTTGGCGACCAGCGCGGGGTTGCGGTAGCCCGCGCACAGGACGAGGTGGCCCAGCCGGACCCGGGCAGTCTCGGCCGCGAGCGCCGACAGCGCGACGAACGACTCGAACGTGATCTCGTCCGTGGGCACGGGCTCCGTCTGAACGTGGTCGAACAGCCAGATCGAGTCGAACCCGAGCGTCTCGGTCTCGTGGGCGACCGCCACGGTTCGCGCCCAGGCCCGGGACGCGTCCCAGCCGTCGTACTCGCCCGTCCAGCCCTGGGGGGCGATGATCCCGACCCGCATGCGGTACCTCCTGGTCGCGGGCTCCCGGCCCGCCGGCGTCAGCGGCGCTCGAGGATCGGGCGTGCCTTCTCGGGGTCGTCCACGACGAAGGCGAAGGTGGCCCGATCGCTCCAGCGGCCGATGAACAGGTGGCCCATCACGTTCACGCCGGCATCCGCCAGCTCCCGCGCGATCCGGGCCATGCCGCCCGGCCGGTCGTCCACCTCGGCCAGGATCGACTCACCCTCGAAGAAGGTCCATCCGCCGTCGACGAGGACACGACGAGCGGTGTCATCGTCGGCCGTGGTCATGATGAAGTGACCGGTCTCGCCCAGGCCGCCGCCGCCGATCGCGCGCAGGTCAACCCCGGCCGCAGCCATCTCCTCGGCGAGGCGGGCCATCTGGCCGGGCTGGTTGGTGACCTGGACGACGAACTGCCTGGACATGGGGTCCTCCGGGGCGGCGGCGTGACGAACCGCGGGTGGGATCTGGAGCAAGGGGGTGATTCTCGCACGCGAGCGGCGGTTGCGGAGAGGCGGTTGCGGCGCAGCAGCCCCGAACCGCGCGCGACAGGACGCCGGACCGCGCGCGACAGGATGGCGGACCCTACCCGCGACGGAGCGCGATCGCCCGCCGGTAGGCCTCGAAATACCCGGGCGCGGAGCCGGTGACCCAGTTGAAGTCCACGGCCATGGCCCGCTGCCGGAGCGCCGCCCAGCCGGCCGGATCGGCGGACCGCAGGCGGCCCGCCCGCGCGACCGCGGCCACCAGCGCCGCCGGCGTGGCGTCGTCGAAGACGAAGCCCGTCCCCTCCACCGGCCGCTCGTCCACGTCCACGACGCTGTCGGCGAGGCCGCCTGTGCGGCGGACGACCGGCGGCGTCCCGTAGCGGAGCGCGATCATCTGGCCCTGGCCGCACGGCTCGAACCGGGACGGCATCAGGAACAGGTCCGAGCCGGCGTAGATGCGGCGCGCCATGTCGCGATCGAAGCGCTCGATCAGCGCGATGCGATCCGGCTCCGCCGCCGCCAGCGCCCGGAACGGATCCGCCAGCTCGGGGTGGCCACTGCCCTGGACGATGATCCGGGCTCCGCCCGCCAGCAGGTCCGGCGCGCCGTCCGCCAGGAGGTCGAACCCCTTCTGGGGATCCATCCGCCCGATCATGCCCAGGACCACGCCGTCGTCAGCCGGGTCGAAGCCGACACGGGTCAGCAGGTCGGCGCGGCAGGCGGCCTTGGGGGACGGGTCCGCGGCGTCATATGCCCTGGCGAGCGCGGGGTCCGTCGCGGGGTTCCAGCTGTCGGGATCGACGCCGTTGAGGATGCCCAGGAACCGGTTGCCCTTCGCTCGCAGGGCACCGTCCAGGCCCATGCCGAAGGCCGGGGTCAGCGCCTCGCGGGCAAAGCCGGGCGACACGGTGTTCGCCAGGTCTGACCTCTCGATCGCGGTCAGGAGCAGGTCAAGGCCATCCGGGTTGGGGCCGGCCAGGGGGTCGCCGGGCGCCAGCCCGAGCATCCCCATGTCGGCAAGGGGCACCCACCCGTGATAGGCGAGGTTGTGCACCGTCAGCACGACCGCCATGCCCGCGAAGAACGGGTCTGCGGCGGCGTCGCCCCGGGCCCGCTCCAGGAGCGCAGGTCCCGTGTGCCAGTCGTGGACGTGCAGCACGTCGAGCTGGGTTCCGTCTCGACGGAGCGCCGCCAGCGCCACGCGGCAGAAGACGGCGAACCGCCAGGGGTCGTCCGGGTGGTCGTAGAACGAGTCCCGGTCGAAGGCGGCGGGGACGTCCACCAGCCGCAGCCGGTAGCCGTCAGCCCGGACGTTGACCACCGAGACCGCAAGCCGCCGGCCGGTGCGCGGGTCGGCGATCACGAGCAGCGGCTCGGTCACGGCGTCGGCCGGCACGGCCACCGAGCGGTACCTCGGCAGGAAGACGTCCACCGGCGTCTGCAGCCCGGTGCCGGCCTCCGGCAGTCGGCCGAGCGCGCGGGCGAGCGCATCCACCACGTCCGCGAGCCCGCCGGTCTTGGCCCAGGGCTCGCACTCCGCGGCGAGCATCGCAGCACGAATCGTCATGAGGAAAGGGTACCGCCCGGCGACGGGCCGGGTCACGTGACGCGACCGCTCACCTCGCGTCCCTCGCCCAGCCAACGGACTCGCCCGGCCAACGGACTCGCGCAGGTCCGCGGTGAAGCGATCGTTCCGTACCTCTAAACCGGTTCACGTAACTCCCCGATGCCGTCTATCATTTTCGGCTCATGGAACCCCTCGTCCACGTTCCGGTCACGCCCGGTGCCTCCTTCAACCTGCCGCCCAAGCTCGAGGGCCTGCGCAGGCTGGCCTACAACCTGTGGTGGAGCTGGCACCCGCGGGCGAGGACGCTGTTCTCGCGCATCGACGCCGGCGCCTGGGCCCGCTACCGCAACCCGATCCCCGTCCTGTCGGGGCCCGTCGCCTGGAGCCAGCTCCTCGACAACTCGGCGTTCATGGCGGAGTACGAGTCCATCCTCCGCGAGTTCGACGCCTACATGTCGAACGGCAGGGGGCACTGGTTCCAGCGGCGTCACGCCACGGACCTGGACGGCCCGATCGCCTACTTCTGCGCAGAGTACGGCTTCCACGAGTCCCTGGGCATCTACTCGGGCGGCCTCGGTGTCCTCGCCGGCGACCACATGAAGACCGCCTCGGACATGGCCCTGCCACTGGTTGGCGTGGGCCTCATGTACCGCAAGGGGTATTTCCGCCAGACGATCGACGCCGATGGCCACCAGGAGCACGCGTATCCGGACTACGAGCTCAACCGGCTGCCGATCATGCGCGCGCAGGACCGGCTGGGCGAACCGCTCATCGTGAGCGTCGAGCTGCCCGGCCGGGACCTCTATGCGGCCGTCTGGGTCGCCCAGGTCGGCCGCGTGCCGGTGCTGCTCCTGGACACGGACCTGCCGGACAACGACGACTCGGACCGTCCGATCACGCACATCCTGTACGTCCGAGGCCGGGAGATGCGGCTGCACCAGGAGCTCGTCCTGGGCGTCGGCGGCGTCCGGGCCCTGCGGGCCCTCGACCTTGCGCCGGCGGTGTGGCACCTCAACGAAGGCCATTCGGCGTTCCTGCTCGCGGAGCGCGCGCGGGAGCTGGTCGCCGAGGGCACCCCGCTCGAGACGGCCTGGACGGAGGTCCGCCGCAACAGCGTGTTCACGATCCATACCCCGGTCTCAGCGGGCAACGAGCGGTTCGACACGGACCTGGTCCGCCGTGTTGCCGGTCCCCTGCTGGAGGGCGACGGACGGCCCGGGACCGGCGGGGTCCCGCTCGGCCTGGTGCTCGAACTGGGCCTCGGGGTGGAGCGTGACGTCACGCAGTTCGACATGACCGCGTTCTCGCTCCGGCTCACCAGCGGCGCCAACGCCGTCTCGCTGCTCCACGGCCATACCGCCAACGCCACGTGGCAGGGCGTCATGCCGCACGACATCCTGGGCCTCACGAACGGCGTCCACACGCCCACCTGGGTCGGCCAGCCGATGCGCGACACGCTGGAGCGCTACACCAACGCGGACCTGGACAGGATGGACGACCAGCCCGCCGAGCGCCGCTTCTGGGAGCGCATCGGGCAGGTGCCCGGCGAAGAGCTCTGGGAGGCGCATCAGCGCCAGAAGCTGGAGCTGTCGATCTTCGCTCGCGGCCGGCTGCGCAACCAGTTCGCCCGCCACGGCGAGGCCCCGATGCTGCTCGAGGAGCTGGAGGAGGTCCTGGACCCCGGGATCCTCACCATCGGCTTCGCACGCCGCTTCGCGACCTACAAGCGGGCGGCCCTGCTGTTCTCGGACCTGGACCGGCTCGCCCGCATCGTCTGGGACGCGGACCGGCCGCTGCAGATCATCTTCGCCGGCAAGGCCCACCCCGCCGACCGGCCGGGCCAGGGCGTCATCCAGGACATCTTCGGCCGCTCACGCAGCCCCAAGCTGCGTGGCCGCGTGTTCATCATGGAGGACTACGACATCCGGATCGCACGGTTCCTCGTGCAGGGCGTGGATGTCTGGCTGAACAACCCGAGGCGTCCCCTCGAGGCGTCCGGCACGTCGGGCATGAAGGCCGCCGCCAACGGCGTCCTCAACCTGTCGGTCCTGGACGGCTGGTGGGACGAGGGCTGGACCGGCGACAACGGCTGGGCCATCGGCGGCCGCGAGACGAACCCCGACGAGGGAGCCCAGGACTGGGCGGACGCGCAGGACCTGTACCGGATCCTGGAGCAGGAGCTCATCCCGGCGTACTACGACCGCGACGAGGCCGGCCTGCCCGTCCGCTTCCTCCAGCTCATGCGCAACTCGATCGCCAGCACCATCTGGCGCTTCTCGACGACCCGGATGCTCCACGAGTACGTGGAGCGGCTCTACCTCCCCGCCGCCGGCGTGGAGCCGGCCGCTCCGGCCGCTCCCGCCGCTCCCGCTCCGGCTCCCTCGACCTCGACCTGAAGGCACGGCGGGCTCGTCACCCGCCCTGCTCATCCCCACGCAGAAGGACCGAAGCCTTGGCTCCCCGGATCTCGCTCGCGCTGGCCATCCACAACCACCAGCCCGTGGGCAACTTCGGGTGGGTGTTCGCCGAGGTCTACGACCAGGCCTACCTGCCGATGCTGGAGGCGCTGGAGCGCCATCCCGGCGTCCGCCTCTCGCTCCACTACACGGGACCCCTGCTCGAGTGGCTGGCGGCCGAGCGGCCGGAGTTCCTCGCCCGCCTGGGTGCGCTCGTCGCCGGCGGGCAGGTGGAGCTCCTGGGCGGCGGCCTGTACGAGCCGATCCTCGCGTCGCTCCCCGAGCACGACCGGATCGACCAGCTGCGCCGCATGGCCTCCACGATCGAGGGCATCACGGGCAGGCGCCCGCAGGGCGCGTGGCTCGCGGAACGCGTCTGGGAGCCCGACCTGCCCACGTCGCTGGTTGCCGCGGGCTACCGCTGGACCATCCTCGACGACCAGCACTTCCGCGCCGCGGCCATCCCCGAGCAGAACCTCTGGGGGGCGTACACGACCGAGGACCAGGGCAACCTGCTCACGGTCTTCGGAACCGAGCAGGGCCTCCGCTACCGGATCCCGTTCGGTTCGGTCGACGACGTCATCGGCTACCTGCGCGACCACGCCACCGAGGCGGGCGATCGCGTGGGAATGATGGGCGACGACGGCGAGAAGTTCGGCTCGTGGCCCACGACCTACGAGCACTGTTGGGGCGGCGGCCGCTGGGTCGAGCGCTTCTTCGAGGGGCTCGACGCGAACGCGGCCTGGCTGTCCACCGTGACGCCGTCGCAGTGGCTGGACAGGGAGCCGCCGATCGGGCGGGTCTACGTGCCCACGTCCTCGTACGCGGAGATGGGCGAGTGGGCCCTGCCGCCGGACGAGACGGCGGTCTTCGCACACCTGCTGCACGAGGCCGTGGCACGAAGGGCGCCCGAGGCGCGCTGGCTCCGCGGAGGGTTCTGGCGCAACTTCCAGGTCAAGTACCGGGAGATCAACGACCTCCACAAGCAGATGCTCCGAGCGTCCGCGAAGGTGGCAGCCATGCCGGCAGGCCCCGCGAAGACCGCCGCCCAGGATCACCTTCACCGCGGCCAGTCCAACGACTGCTACTGGCACGGGCTCTTCGGTGGCATCTACATCTCGCACATGCGTCTGGCCACGTACGAGCACCTGATCGCCGCCGAGGATGCCGCCGACGGCGTGGCCGGCTGGCCGAGCGTCGCCACACTCCGTGACCTGGACATGGACGGCCGGCCCGAGGCGATCCTCGAGGAGCGTGGCCAGGTCGTGACCGTCAAGCCCTCCGAGGGCGGCGGCGTGGGCAGCTGGGACATCCGGGCGGCCCGTCACGCGCTGGGTGCCGTGATGCGGCGGCGTCACGAGGCCTATCACGACACGCTGCGCGCCCACGAGGCTAGGGGCCACGAGGCCCCCGCACCGGCCGTGGAGGGCGGCGCGCCCGCGTCGATCCACGACCTCGTGCGGGTCAAGGAGGAGGGACTTGCTGGCCGCCTCCACTACGACAACCACGAGCGCCGGTCCGGGCTCGTCCGGTTCCTGGCCCCGGCCACGACCCCCGAGGCGTTCGCGACCGCGCGCGAGACAGAGCTGGGCGACTTCCTCGATGGCGAGTTCACCGTCCGCCATGTTGAGGCCGGCGCGATCACCCTCTCCCGCGACGGCATCGTCGCCGGCCAGCCGTTCACGGTGACGCGGACGACCTGGCTTGGCGGCGGACGCCTGGACCCGGAGCTCGGTCTCGAGCTGGTGATCGAGCATCGCGGCACCGAGCCCGTGGAGACGCGGCTGGGCCTGGAGCTCGCGACGCACCTGCTGGGCGGCGGCGGCAACCCGTCGGCCTGGTATGACATCGCCGGTGGCCGGTCCGCCCACGATGGCACGGGCGAGGCGGCCGGGATCTCCGAGATCGGCTACGGCAACGACTGGGTGGGTATCAAGGTGTCAGCCACCCCGACGCCCGCGGCGGACGCGTGGTGGAGCGCCATCGAGACCGTGTCCAACTCCGAATCGGGATTCGAGCGCGTCTACCAGGGCAGCACGCTGCTGGTGTCCTGGCGGCTCACCCTCGTCCCCGGCGAGACGCGGAAGGTCTCGCTCCGCCAGGCCGTGACCGTGACCCGGGACCACGCCGCGGCCGAGGGCGTCGTCCCGGCGTGAGCGGCGCAGGCATCCAGGGCGCGGCTGCCGGACCTGCGGGCGCTTGCCGATGAGCCGCGGCCGTCTCGTCGTCCACGCGCACTTCTACCAGCCGTCCCGGGTCGATCCGTTCTCCGGCCACCTCCCGGCAGACGCGTCCGCGGCCCCGTTCCGGGACTGGAACGCCCGGACCACCGCCGAGTGCTATCGCCCCAACGCGGAGCTCGGCTCGCTGGCGCATGCCTCGTGGGACCTGGGGCCGACGCTGAGCTCCTACCTCGCCCAAGAGGCCCCCGACGTCCTCGCCCGGTTCGCGGCGTGCGACGCACGGGGCGGCGGCTCGCACGCTGGGCCCGGCATCGCCCAGGCGTTCCACCACTCGATCCTGCCGCTCGCGGCGCTGCACGACCGGCGCACCGAGATCCGGTGGGGCCTGCGGGACTTCGAGGTCCGGTTCGGGCGGCGCGCCACGGCGGTCTGGCTGCCGGAGACGGCCGTCGACCTGGCCACGCTGGGGATCCTGGCCGAGGAGGGCGTGACGGGGACCATCCTGGCCCCGTGGCAGGCGGATGTCCCGCACCTCGACGCCCGGCGGCCGTACCGCGTGGACACCGGCGGCGGGCGGCACATCGCCGTCGCGTTCTACGACGGTGGCCTGTCGGGCTCGATCTCGTTCGAGCCGGCCGTGACCGGGGACGCGGACCGGTTCGCCCGTGAACGGATCGCCCCGCGGCTGGCGGAGCCCCTCCCCGATGGCTCCGCTCCGATGCTGATCATCGCCAGCGACGGCGAGCTCTATGGCCATCACCAGGCCTTCCGGGACCTGTTCCTCCAGCGCCTGGTCGCGCCGTCCGCGGGCACGCCCGATCGCGGCTTCGACGTGGTGACGCTGGCCGAGGTCCTCGCGGAACCGCCGGGTCATCCACATCCCGAGATCCGGATCCGCGAGCGGACGTCGTGGAGCTGCCACCACGGCGTGCTGCGCTGGTCGGGCGAGTGCCCCGACGCCGCGGACGGCCGCTGGAAGGGACCCCTCCGCAGCGCGCTGGAGCGACTCGCCGGGGGCATCGACGCGATGACAGAGGCGCTGGCCCGGGAGCTCCCCGGCCTCTACGACGTCTGGGACGCGAGGAACCGCTACGTGGACGTGATCCTGGGTGTCACGACACCGGCGGCGTTCGCGGTGGCGGAGCTGGGGCCCGGAGCCGGCGCGGAAGACCGACTCCGCTTCCTGGGGCTGATGGAGGCCCAGCGCTGGCGCCTTGGGATGTTCGCGTCCTGCGGCTGGTTCTGGGACGACCCCTCTCGCCCCGAGACACGCCAGGTGCTCCAGGCGGCCGCGCGTGCGGTCCGCCTCGTGGACGAGCACGCCGGCACCAACCTCGAGCGTCGCCTGGTAGCCGACCTGCGCCTCTTCGAGTCGCCCGCCCTGGGGATCGATGGGGCGACGATCTACCACCAGGCACTCGGCCAGGCCGGCCAGCCTCCGCCGCGGGACGAGGACTGAGCCACCGCCTGACAAGGGCCCTTAAACCCTTGACCCCCGGGGTTGCCGGGGGTCAAGGGAGGAGCGCCGGAAGGAGGGGAGGGTTCGGCGCCCCGGGGCGTGCGAAGATCAGGTCAGTTCATGACCACGGGGTAGGCTGGGCGGTGCGGATCATCCGAAAGATCCCGGGAATCGACCCCCAACTCGCTTGCCGTGACGGCAAGGATACCGAGGACCATCGCGATCAGCAAGAAGAAGAGGACTTCCATGGGACCGCTCGTTTCTGGGTGTTCGTGCGATTGATATAGTCAACTAGGCCAAGTCGAACAATAG
>DATCGK010000371.1:0-3799 GCA_036508975.1 Candidatus Limnocylindrales bacterium | reverse complement strand
CGCTCGAGGACATCGCCGCCGGGCCCGGGGGGTTCGTCGTCGTGGGCTCACAGAACGGGCCAGGCGGCAGTCGCTCGACGGCCTGGTACTCGCCGGACGGACTGGCCTGGACGCGAACCCAGTCTGACCTCGGCGGCGACTCGGCAGGCGCGGTGGTCCAGTTCGGCCCCGGATACGTCGCCGCCGGCTGGACGCCGGGCGAGAACGGAGTTGATCGGGCGCTCTTCTGGACATCGCCGGATGGCCGGACGTGGGCGGCCGCGCCGGATGCAAAGGACCTCCACGACGTCGGGTCGACGCCGAGGCTGGCCGCGGTTCCGCAGCATCTCGTCGCCTTCGGTGGGAAATCGCACGCGTGGGTGGCAAGCGAGCCCCTTGTCTGGACCTCGCAGGACGGCGTCACCTGGCAGAGCCAGGCCTCGAGTGGCGTCGTGGCGCCGCTGTCCAGCGTTCCGCCGCTGGCGTCGGGGCAGCCCGCCGTCACCGGTCTGGGCGTTGGTGGGCTGATCGCCACCGATGGTGGCTTCGTCGCCGCCGGCGAGGCGTTCACCCTTGGGCCCGGCAGCGGGCCAGTCATGGGACGCCGGGTGGTATGGATGTCATCGACCGGTGGCAGCTGGTCCGTCGTCGCCGAACTTCCCGAGGGATCGGCGGACCCCGAATCCGGCCCCGCGATGGTTGGCCCGCTCGTCGTTCATCAAGGCCGGCTGCTGGTCTTCGGGATCCCGCTGGGCGCCGGGTCGGCGCCGCTCTGGGAGACCGACCTGCAGGGGCTCCTCGACCAGGGCCAACTGATCAACCAGGACGGCGCACCGACAGCGACTCCGTAGAACTCCTCCTGCAAGGCGTCGCGGACAGAACGTCTCGGACCGTCGGCTGGCCGCGTCACACACGGCCGGGGCACATGCTGGTCAGGGGGCCGTGGCGTTGCGCGCACGGCCGTCATGCGTCGCGCACGGCTGCCACGACGAACGCGTCGCAGCAGGTCCCGACCACCCGCTCCAGGGTGACCGATCGTTCGTCTGTCCATCCCAGGCACACGTCCGCGCCAGGGATCATCAAGATCGCCTGTCACCTCCACCCATCGCCCTGGCGATCCGAGCGTCACCCCGGAGTCCGACCGGAGATCGGCGAGGATCTCAAACGGTCGTCCGCGGCGAAGCAGCCGTCAGGAATTGCGAGGCGTGCTCCCCTCCCTCCTCGTCCGAGACGAGGCCAGTCCGGGCTCTTCCCCCGGTGGTCAGGCAACGGGGAGTCGTGGTCGGGCAGCTGCGGCACGAGCCCGCGTGTCAGCTCGACGATCTGCCCGAGGACATCGACCGGGACCGCCTCCGAGGTCATCGGGGCGGCGAGGACATGTTTCTCGCTGATCATGGCCGGATGGCCGAACAGGATCTGGAGTCGGTCGATCATGAGCGAGAGATCGCGGGGTGGGGACCGATCCGCAGGACGGGCACCCCTATCCACTCCCCGCTGGCGAGCTTCCTCTCGGTCGCCCGCAGGTCGGCCCTGAGGCGGGTGATCGCCTCGTCGATGGCCTCGTGGGCGTCGTCGTGGAGATCGGCGCGCTCCTCGCGACGGTCACCTATAGCGAGCGCCGTTATCGCGGGCCAAGGTCGCAGGCAGGCGGTGTAGCCTAGGTCTCTGCTGCCAGGAAGCCGAAGCACATGCGCTTCCCGAGCACGAAACCTGTCGGGGCGTGGCGCAACGGTCGCGCACGTGCTTTGGGAGTCCCCGGGGCCTATGCGGTGTAGGGTCGGCGGTCCCGAGCACGAACCGCTGAGCGGCGTAGGCACCGAGTATCAGGGGCTACGCGACCTATCAGCAGGAGCGCGCTCATCGCCGGCCAGCTCTGGGCGAGGCGATCGGCAAGGGGAAGCGGCACGCGGCTCGACGACACCCTGAGCGTCGGCGGCGAAGAGGTGTCGGGACGTGCGCTGCCAGGCGGACCGCAGGCTCATCCGTTGTTTGGCCGTCTCCTGAGCCCGGCCGGAGGGGCGCTCCACTCCACGCCGCCCCACGCTGCCCCTAGGGCAACCCGGCGAACAGGGTGGCGAGTTGCGCGTCCGTCATGTACCCGGTGGCGTAGATCACGTCGCCGCGCCGGGTGTAGAAGACGGCCTTGGACCGGCCCGACGTATCGGCGGGGGTCGCGTACCGTACGACCGTCCGGCCCGCCACGTCCTCTACGGATCGCTCCGTCAGCCCGACGCCGGCGAGGTACGGCTCGGCCGCGTGGGTGAATGCGTCGAGGGTGACGCCGGGCGCGCGCAGGGCGTCGAAGTTGAGCGCGGCAGTCCCGGACACCTGGACGTCCACGTCGACGGCCGTCGAGGGGTCGCCGCCCGCCGCGGCGATGATGGCGGCCGTCTCCGGGTACATCGTCTTGACTTTCGCCACGAGGCGCCACCCGCCGATCGTCGCCGGGATGCCGAACGACGCGACGTCCGGCGTCACGGTGGCACCGGAGGCGGTCGCCATGGTCGGAGCACCGGTCGCGATGCCTGTGGGCGAGGCAGGCGACGTGCATGCGGCAAGCGCCACGGCGAGCGCGACCAGCGCCAGCGCTTCCAGCCGTCGCGTCCACACCCCGCCCTCCGCCCTGCGCCCCCCTGCGACATCACGATCCGCCACGGCCGTTCCCCGGGAGATCGGGGCGCCCGGCGTGGGGCTGAGCATGCCCCACATCACGTGCCTTCCTGGCCGGACGTGTCGCGCAGCCAACGACCCATGAGCGAACCGACGGCGAACCCTGGCGTCATCGTGACCAGCCCGATGACCCCGACGAAGATTGCTGCGCCCCCGATCCCCCTCAACTCGAGATCGTTGCACCCAACTGGGCATTCGGCGAGGTGGCCGATCGCGAGCGCCGACATCGGCAGCGCCAGCGCCAAGAAGCCGACGACGCCTCCGCACGCCAAGAGGACGTAGCCGCGACCCGAGTGCCGTCGAAGCCCGGCTACGAGCCCTGCGGCAGCGGCGGTGCATGCCGGCGTCGCGAACAGCCCGCCGAGTCCCGGGCCAAGTCCCTGGGGGAAGCCGAAGCGCCACACCTGAACGATGATGAGCGCCGGTCCAACCAGCGTCAGCCCCACGAAGGCGAGTGCCGGTGCCGGCCGCCGATCGATCCATCCGAACCCGAGCGCGACAAGGATCGTCAGGAGCGGAGCGATCCCGAGCAGCACCGATGCCAGGTCGTCGACGGCGCTGGCCGCGTAGGAGTACTGGAACCCGGACACATGCCAGACCAGCAGCAACGTCGCCTCTGCGCCGAGCAGGAGCGGGATCGCCTGCCTCGCGTGCGGGTTCTCCTGGCGGAGCGCTCCTTCCCGCACGGGCGCGGTCACCATCTCGATCTCCCTTCCAGGCGACCCAGGACGGACTGTTCACTGTCTCGACCCGCACGCACCCGACGATCGTCGCCGGCGTCGCCAGGGTCTGGCTCAGACTCGGCACGGCCCCGGCGGCCAGGGTGTGGACCGGGCGTCATCGCCTCCCGCTTCTGTCTCCTGTGACGCGCGACTCCGCGGCCTGTGGCAGTCCCGGACGCGCCAGATGGCCGCGCCAGCGTCGCTCGGCCGCGCCACCCTCGGGGACGCTGTCGCGGGTCGGTTTCGTCCGTAGCTCGGCGTGGTCGCGGAGCCGCGCGAAGCCAAGAGGCATCCGGCTCGAAGTGGCCAACGGCTCGCGATCGCCGGTTATCGTGCGCTGCGAGCGCTGTAGGGTAGGCTTCTGGGCGTCGCTCGCGAAGCACATGCGCTTCCCGAGCACGAAACCTGTCGGGGCGTGGCGCAACGGT
>DATCGK010000370.1:0-9796 GCA_036508975.1 Candidatus Limnocylindrales bacterium | reverse complement strand
TCAGCGGGCGGACCGGAGCGCCTCCGCGAGAGCCGCGACCACGAGCGCCCGCGTTTCGGCCGCCGGTCCGCTGGTATCCAGCACCCAGGTGGCAGCCGGACGCAGGCGCTCCACGAGCCCCGCCTGGGCCGCCATCCGCTGGTCGGCGTCCGCCGGAGATGTCCCGCGCGCGAGCAGCCGCTCGCGCTGGACCGCCGGGTCGCAGGTCACGATCCAGACCTGGTCGCAGGTGGCCGCCAGGCCTCCTTCGACCAGCTTGATCGCCTCGATCGCCACCGCCGGCGCACCCGCGGCCTCGGCCGCCTCGATGGCCTCCACGATCCGCGGGCGGACCGCGGGGTGGACGATCCGCTCCAGGTCACGGAGCGCCGCCGGATCCGCGAACACGACCCGGCCCAGGGCGGCACGGTCGAGCGTTCCGTCGGGGGCGGTCACCGCCGCGCCGAACCGGCGCAGGACGAGGTCGTGCGCGGGGTGGCCCGGGGCCGTCACGGCGTGCGCCACCGCGTCGGAGTCCACGACGTGCACGCCCAACTCCGCCAGCCACCGGACCACCTGGGACTTGCCGCAGCCGATGGGTCCGGTGATCCCGATGCGGACGGTGCGCGGTCCCTTCGTCACGGTGCCTGCTCCTCCAGCTGCAGCCAGGCGTCCTCCGCCTCGGCGAGCGCCCGCTCCACGTCGGCCAGCTCGCTCGTGACGCGGCGCATCTCCACGAAGTTCGCGGTGACGGCGGGGTTGGTCATGGCCAGCTCCAGCTGGGTCTTGCGCAGCCCGAGGCGGGCCAGCTCGGCATCGAGCACCTCGCTCCGGCGACGATACGCGTCCTTGGACAGCTTCGTGCGGGCCTTTGCGCGGCGAGCCGGCGCCGGCGCGGCGGGTGCGGGAGCCGGAGACGCCTCGACCGCGTAGGACGGGATCCCCCGTGCGAGCCTGGAGACCGGTCCGCCGGAGCCCGCCCCGCCGGAGCCCGCCCCGCTGGTGCCCGGCCGACCCCGGTTGGCGCGGCGCTTCGCCTCCGCCTCGACGGTCCAGCCCTCGCTCACGGCCGTCCTCCAGGCCCGGTAGCCGCCGTCGAACGGGACCGCGAGCCCGCCGTCCACCACCCACAGCCGCTCGCAGATCGTCTCGAGCAGCCGCCGGTCGTGCGACACGACGATCAGCGTCGCCGGGGATTCGGCGAGGAACGTCTCGATCGCCTCCCGGGCCGCGATGTCGAGGTGGTTGGTCGGCTCGTCGAGGAGCATCAGGTTGGAGGGCAGGATCCCCAGGAGCGCCAGCTCGAGGCGGGACCGCTCCCCGCCCGAGAGCGAGCGGACCTCCTTGAACGCGTCGTCGCCGCGGAACAGGAAGCGGGCGAGGTACCCGCGCGCCTCGCCGGGGGTCAGCGGGATCGCCTCCATGATCGCGTCCAGCACCGTGGTGCCGGGGATGGCCGCGTCCCGCAACTGGGCGAGGTAGGAGGGCTGCACCTGGTGCCCGAACGTGATTCCACCATCCAGCGGCGGCAGGTCGCCGGCGATCGTCCGGAGCAGGGTCGTCTTGCCGGCCCCGTTCGGGCCGACGATACCGATCCGCTCGCCGCGCTGGGCGGCGAGGAACGGGGCCGTCGCCACGGTCACGGGCTCGGGGGCATCGGTGCCGTCTGGGAGCAGCGCGCCGCGGCCCGGCAGGTACCCGACCGCAAGGTCCTCCAGCCGGATGACGAGCTCGCCGGAACGGACCGGGCCGCCGGCCATCGCCCGTCCGTGGAGGCGGAGCGACCGTGACGACTTGCGCGGAGCGTCGGTCTTCTCCTCGCGCAGCCGCTCCAGGCGAGCCTCGTGCTCGTGCATCTTGGTGTGCTTGCGCTGGCTACGGTACCGCTGGACCAGCTCCACCTCGCGCTCGATCTGCTGGACCTGGGTCTCCGCCTCCTTCTCGGCGCGGAGGTCGCGCTCCACGCGCTGGCGGTGGTAGCTCGAATAGTCGCCGCGGAACACGGTCAGCCGGCGATCCCGCAGCTCCCAGACGCGCGCGACGGTCGCGTCGAGGAAGGCGCGGTCGTGCGAGGCGACCAGCAGGGCACCCGTGCGCCGGCGGAGGTGCTCCTCCAGCCATTCGATCGCCCCGATGTCCAGGTGGTTCGTCGGCTCGTCGAGCATGAGCAGGTCCGGGTCCGCGATGACGAGGCGCGCGAGGGCGGCACGTGTCTGCTGGCCACCGGAGAGCGCGGTCGGCGGCCGGAGCCACTCGTCGCGGGCGAACCCGAGGCCGGACAGGGCCTCGTCCACGCGCTGGTCCAGCGTGTACCCGCCCAGGATGTCGAACCGGTGCTGGAGGTCCGCGTAGTCGCCGCCCGCCGCGTGGCCCCCGTGCTCCAGGCGCGCCAGCTCGACCGCCATCCGCTCCAGGTGCGCCGCCCCTTGGCGGACCGCGGCCCGCAGGTCTGGCGCCGCCATGAGCGCCTCGTCGAAGTGCGCCTCCTGGCTGAGCAGGCCGAACGAGAGGCCGCGCCGGCGGTGGACCGTCCCACGGTCGGCCTCGTCGCGACCCGCCACGATCCGCAGCAGCGTGGTCTTGCCCGCCCCGTTGGGCCCCACGAGGCCGATCCGCTCGCCGGGCGCGACGGCCGCGGTGATCTGGTCGAGGATCACGAGCGTGCCGACCTCACGGACGACGCCGTCGAGGCGGACCAGGCTCACGCGCCGCCTCCCTCGGCGGCGGGGGGCGGCCGGGTGCCGTCGCCAGGAGTCGTCTCCGCCTCCTGGGTCGTCTCCGCCTCCTGGGTCGTCTCGGCGATCGCACCCCGCCGTGCGGCTGCCCGTCGTGCGGCCGCGGCCGCCTTCGTCCGAGCCGTGCGATCGCGCGCCCTCCCGGTCTCGTCCAGCGTCCGGCCCAGCACCCCCTCCCCGTCGAGATCGACCCAGCGCCGTCCTCGGCGCCCGCTCTCCGCCCGCCCCGGTCGCGGCGTCATCGTCGCCAGGAGCCTCGCCGCCGCTGGCCGCTCCCCCACCGGGAGCCGCTGGCAGAACGAGCAGAAGTGGGTGGCCCGGATCCCGATCACGATCCGCCGGACCGGGCGGCCGCAGCGACGGCACGGCTGGCCGGTGCGCTGGTAGACGTCCAGGTGCTCCTGCATCTCGCCGTCACCGTCGGGAGCCGTGTAGTCGTCGATCGACGAACCGCGCCGTTCCACGGCCACGGACAGGATCTCGAGGACGTTCCGGTAGAGCGCTCGCTCGTCGTGGGGGCGCAGCGAGGCCGCGGAGCGGAGCGGATGGAGCTTCGAGCGCCAGAGCGCCTCGTCGGCGTAGATGTTGCCCACGCCGGCCAGGAACCCCTGGTCCACCAGCAGCGGCTTGAGCCGGGCGCGGCGGCCGCGGATCCGCGCCCGGAATTCTCGGAGGGTGAACCTGGGGTCCAGCGGCTCCGGCCCGATGCCGTCGAACGGGTGGTCGTCGGCGGCGTACAAGCCCACGCGCCCGAACTTTCGGATGTCCCGGAACCGGATCTCACGGCCATCATCCAGGAGCAGCGCGAGGCGCTCGTAGGGGTCCACGGGGACGCCCGCGGACACCACGAACAGCTGGCCGGTCATCTTGAGGTGGATGGTCAGGAACGCACCGCAGTCCAGGTCCAGGATGAGCAGCTTGCCGCGGCGCCCGACGGCCTCGATCCGGCGCCCGGTCACGCCGGCCGCGAATGCCTCCGGGTCGCCGTCCCGCAGGGTCCCTGGCCACGCGACCCGCGCGGAGGCCACGACCGGGCCGGGCCCGCCGCCCTCGGGCAGCAGGTGGCGCCGGAGGTCGCGAGCGACGGTCTCGACCTCGGGAAGCTCAGGCATGGCGCTGACGATAGGACAGGTCAGGGTGCGGCGCGCCGATGGCCCGCGTCAGGCACGATGGAGCAGCCCATGAGCCATCCTGCCCCGCCGTCCCGGGCGCGCACTGCCCGGATCGCCGTCAGTGCCCTGTTCTTCGTGAACGGCGCCGGCTTTGCGAGCATCCTGCCCCGCCTGCCGGCGATCAAGGAGTCGCTCGGCCTGTCCAACGCAGAGCTCGGCCTCGCCATCGCGGCGATGCCGGTCGGTGGACTGCTGGCCGGGGGCGTCGTCGGGTTGCTCATCGCGCGCTTCGGGAGCGGGCGGACGGCGGCGGTCGCCGGGACGGCCACGGCGCTCGCGCTGGCCGGGGTCGGTCTGGCGCCCTCGTGGGCGGTGCTTGCGCTCGCCTACCTGGTGATCGGCGCCTTCGACGCGACGATGGATGCCGCCATGAACGCGCATGGCCTGGGCGTCGAGCGCCAGTACGGCCGATCGATCCTCCAGGGCTTCCACGGGATATGGAGCGCAGGCAGCATGACGGGTGGCGCCGTGGGCGCGATCGCGGCGGTCGGCGGCGTGCCCGTCCCGGTCCAGGTGGTGCTCGTCGCCCCAGTGCTGGCCGCCATCGTGATCGTCGCCTCGCGTTGGCTGCTGCCCGCCCGGATCGCCGATTCCCACCCCCCGGGCGACGCGGCCGAGGAATCCATCCACGTCCGCAACGCACCCCGGCTGCTCCGCGTGCTCGGCCCGATCGCGATGCTGGGCATCCTGTGTGCCCTCCTCCAGAGCACGGCAGCCACGTGGAGTGCCATCTTCCTGGCGGAGGTGATGCAGACGTCCGCCGGGATTGCCGCGATCGCCTTCGTCGTCTACATGGCCTCGATGACGCTCGGACGGCTCACGAACGACCGCTGGATCGACCGCTTCGGCGGGGTTCCGGTGGTCCGGGCCGGCGCGCTGATCGGTGCGGCGGGCGTGGGCGCCGTCATCGCCGCGGGGCTGCTGGGCGCGGCGCCGCTGGCCTTCGCCGGGTTCGCGGCGATCGGCATCGGGTCATCGCCGATGTTCCCGGTCATGATCGGGGCCGCAGGGACCCGGCCCGGCATCCCGGCTGGGCACGGCGTGGCGCTCACGTCGTGGCTCATTCGGCTCGGGTTCATCTTCGTGCCCGCGATCATGGGGATCGCGGCGGACGCCGTGGGCCTGGGCGCCGCGTTCCTGATCCCGCTGGTCGCAGCACTCGCCATCGCCGTGCTGGCGGTGCCGCTCACCGGTGGGACCGCGCGGCGCGAGACCGGCCCCGCCGCGGCACCGGCGGTGGGCTGATCGCCGGCCTACGCCTCGATTTCCGCGGGTGCCTCGTCTGCCTGTGCGAGAACGGCGTCACGCCGTGAGACAGGCGCCATCCCGTCCCACGAGTCGCCCACCTTCGCCTCCACGGTCAGGGGAACCGACAGCGGCAGCGCACCCTCCATCGCGGCGCGCAGCACCGGCACCAGCCGGTCCACCTCGCCCCGCGGCGCCTCCAGCAGCAGCTCGTCGTGCACGGAGAGCAGGAGACGTGCCCCGAAGCCGCCCTCGCGCAGGGCCCGGTCCATCCGGATCATCGCGATCTTGACGATGTCGGCCGCCGTGCCCTGGATCGGCATGTTGATCGCCATCCGCTCGCCGGCGGCCCGCAGCGCGCCGTTGGTGGACGTCAGCTCCGGGATCCTGCGCCGGCGGCCCAGGAGCGTGGACACGTAGCCAAGGTCCTTGGCCGTCTCGCGGATGTGGAGCATGTACCGGCTGATCCCGGTGTAGGCGGCGAAGTAGCCGTTGATGAATTCCTGCGCGTCCCCGCGGCTGATCCCGGCCCGGGACGACAGCCCGAAGTCGCTCATCCCGTAGGCGAGGCCGAAGTTGACCATCTTGGCCATCGACCGCTCATCGCCGGTGACGTCCTCGGGGGCCTTGTGGAGCACGCGGGCGGCCGTCTCCCGGTGGATGTCGACCTCGCGGGCGAAGGCGTCGGCGAGGTGCTCGTCGCCGGATACGTGGGCGATGATCCGCAGCTCGATCTGGCTGTAGTCCGCCGAGACGAGGGTAGTCTCGGGCGAGCCCGCGACGAACGCGTGGCGGATCCGGCGGCCGAGCGGCGTCCGGATCGGGATGTTCTGGAGGTTCGGGTCGGACGACGACAGCCGGCCGGTGGCCGCCACGGCCTGGTGGAACAGCGTGTGGAGCCGTCCGTCCGGGCCGATAAGGTTCGGCAGCGCCTCCACGTACGTCGAGCGGAGCTTCGTGTAGATCCGCCAGTCCAGGATCGGCTGGATGACCGGGTGGACGCCGCGCAGCTCCTCCAGCACGGTCGCATCCGTGGAGTAGCCGGTCTTGGTCTTGCGGCCCTTGGGCAGACCCAGCTCCACGAACAGGATCTCGCCCAGCTGCTTGGGTGAGCCGATGGTGAACTCGTGGCCGACGGCGGCGTGGATCTCCGTCTCCAGCCGTTCAATCTCGGTGGCGAACTCGCGATCCAGGGAGCCCAGCGCGTCACGGTCCAGCGCGATCCCCGCGGCCTCCATCCGGGCCAGGATCGGGACCAGCGGGAGCTCGATCTCGAGGAACAGGCGCTCGGCACCCTCATCGCGGAGCGCCACCTCCAGCGAGGCACGCACGGCGAGCACCGACAGCGCCTCGAGCCCGGCGATCGCGGTGGGTGGCAGGCCGGCGGCCGTGGGCGGCAGGACGAGGTCGAGCCGCTCCGCCACGACGTCCGCGATCTTCTGGGCCCGGAGCGCGGCGTTGACGAGGTAGGCGGCGACCTGGGTGTCGAACGCGACCCGGGTCGGGACCGCGTCGGGCTCCTCCGCGAACCGCGCGGTGAGCAGCGGCTTGACCTCGTGGCCCACGAGCGGCGTCCCGAGCCGCTCAAGCAGGTGCCGCAGCGCCACCGACGCCGCGGCCCCGTCCGCCGCGACCGCGCGCCCGTCGGCACCCGCCACCGCGATGGAGAGCGGCGTGCCGGCCAGCGGCCGCGGATCGTCCACGACCAGCGCGACGCCCACCGCATCCTGCTCGCGCAGCCACGACTCCAGGCTCGCGATCCGCGCCTCGTCGGCCAGCTCGATCCGGCCCGGGTCCACGATCGCCGCCGCCAGGGCACCCGGCAGGTCCCCTGTCGCCGCCGCGAGCGCCTCGGCCCGCGCCTCGACAGCGGGCGAAGTTGCCGCGATCCCCGCGACGGCACCGCTCGTGCCCGCGCCTCCCGCGCCTCCCCCGCCTGCGCCGCCTCCGCCCGAGACCAGGTCGAAGTCCATCGACAGCTGGAGCGATCCGTCGTTCGGGCGCGGCACCGCGGGCTGTCCGGCCGACCGACCCTGCCCGGCGGACTGACCCTGCCCGGCGGACTGACCCTGCCCGCCGCCCGCGCCCCGCCCCACGCCCTGGGCGGCCGGGAACCCGGCATCCTTCAGGCCACGCATCGCCCTCACGGCATCCTCGGGCCGCTCGCCGGTGAGGGGCGGCAGCCGGTCGATCAGGGACCGGAACTCGTACTCGCGGAAGATCCGGACCACGGCCTCCCGGTCGTAGTCCCCCACCCGCCCGCGTTCCGGGTCCAGCACCACGTCCACGTCCCGCACCAGGCGCATGAGCTCACGGCTCTCGAGGACGGTCTCGCGGTGCTCCGCCAGCAGCGGCCGGAGCTTCTCGGGGGTCACCTCGTCCAGGTGCTCGTAGAGTGCGTCGAGGGAACCCCACGTGGCGATCAGCTTCGAGGCCGTCTTCTCCCCCACCCCCGGGATGCCCGGAATGTTGTCGGTGGGGTCGCCCTTGAGCGACTTGTAGTCGAGCATCTGGTCCGGCCGCAGCCCCCAGCGCTCCTCGATCTTCGCCAGGTCGTAGCTGATCGTGTTTGCGACGCCGCCGCGGAGCGAGACCATGAGCCGCGTGTGCTCGCCCACCAGCTGGAGCATGTCGAGGTCGCCGGTGAGGATCGTGACGTCCAGGTCCCTCACCGTCGCCTGTCCGGCAAGCGTGGCGATGACGTCGTCCGCCTCGAACCCCTCGCGCTCGTAGACCGGGAAGCCGAGGGCTGCGACGACGTCGCGGACCTTCGGGATCTGCTCGCGCATGTCGTCGGGCATCTTCGCGCGGGTGCCCTTGTACTCGGCGTACCGCTCGTGCCGGAAGGTGGGCTTGCCCAGATCGAAGGCGACGGCGATGTGGTCCGGCTTCGCGTCCTGGATCGCGCGCAGGACGATGTTCGTGAAGCCGAACACCGCGGTGACCAGCTCGCCCTTCGACGTCGTCAGGGGCTGGTCGATGAGCGCGAAGTACCCGCGGTAGATGAGGCCGTTGCCGTCGAGCAGCAGGAGGCGTTCCATCGGCCTGACCGTGCGGAGTGGGACGCCACGCAGTGTACCCGCGCGGCGGACCCATCCTCCGGCGTCGCCGCCCTGCACCGCTCGCCGCCCTGCACCGCGTGACGGGACGGCGAGCGGGTGAAGGACGGGACGGGCCGGACGAACCCGATCTGGGCGTCAGGCGACGCGGCGGGAGAGCACCCGGAGCCCGGCCAGGACCAGGCCCGCTAGGAGCATCGCGGCGGCCAGCTCGAGCAGCACGATGTTCCCCGGGACCTCGGCGCTTTGGTCGCGTGCGCCCAGGACGCGAACCGCCCCAGGAGAGGCCTCGGGCGCCTCTGCGGGTGCGCTGGCCGCGGCTGCGCCGGGGGCGCTCTCGGACGAGGCGGCGGGTGAGGCGGCAGGGGCGGCATTCTTGTCGGTCCCCGCCGTCGCTGCGGGGTTGGCGTTCTGGTCGGTCCCGGCCGTCGCTCCGGGGGTGGCGGGCGCGGCGGCACCCGCATTTCCTTCCGACGCGGCGGCGCCCGCGCTGCCATCGGGCGCCGTGACCGGTGCCTGGACAACGGGGGCCGGTGCCGCGGTGACCCCGGTCAGGCCCATCGGGCCGTCATCCGCGGTGGGTGACCCGCCCGAGACGGGGGCCTCCACGGGGGCCACTCCCGACGTCGCGCTACCCAGCGGGAGGCCGGTGCCGGCGAGGAGGATGCCGACGATGCCCAGGGCGGCGAGCCCGGAGCCCAGTGGTGCGGCGAAGGCGAAGCGGGGGCCGGCGAACGGGGCGAGGACCCGGCGCCAGCCCGCGGGGCGGAGCGAGGCCGCCTGCCCGGGGGTGAGGCGGAAGTCGCGGGTGCGGGCCGGGGCGGGCAGCTCGGGCATGGCCGCAGCGATCGCGCGCAGGTCGCGGTGGAGGTCGGCACAGGCGGTGCAGGCGGCGACGAGCGCGGTGGCGGCCTCGAGCTCG
The DNA here is from genome assembly GCA_036508975.1 of Candidatus Limnocylindrales bacterium. Classification (GTDB taxonomy): domain Bacteria; phylum Chloroflexota; class Limnocylindria; order Limnocylindrales; family CSP1-4; genus CAIXZV01. The sequence goes on along the minus strand of DATCGK010000370.1, from coordinate 684 downwards.
GGGCCTTCGGCATCGCCCGCGGCATAGGCGGCGACGAGCACCGCGTCGTGGGCGGCGTGATCGGCGGGAACGGAGACGAGAGGGCCGGCTGGGGTGCGAACCGGATCGGCGGGGTGCGGCATGTCCCTGCCAAGACGACGGGATCGGCCCGCCGGTTCCGGCGTCAGGGCGCGCGCTTCGCGGACCGGCCCGCGAACCGCAGGGCGAGCAGCACCAGGCCTGCCGTGAGGCCGACAACGGAAACCACGAGTGCCACCGGGCTCGTCGATCCGTCGTCGCCCTTGGCCGCCGCGCCGCCCAGGCCCGCACCGGGTGCCGGCTGGTCGGCCGGGCCGAGCGCGAGCGCCGGGCCGGCGCTTGCATCGGGGGCGCCGGGGGCCGCGGACGTGCCCTGGGTCAGAACCATGTCGCCGGGCGATGGCGCCGCAGCGGCGGCGGCCGATGGTGCCGCAGCAGCGAGCACGGGCGCCGCCCCGGTTCCGCTGGACGTGGCCCGCTCGGCCTCCACGGGGGCCACTGCCGACGTCGCGCCACCCAGCGGGAGGCCGGTGAGGAGGATGCCGACGATGCCCAGGGCGGCGAGCCCGGAGCCCAGTGGTGCGGCGAAGGCGAAGCGGGGGCCGGCGAACGGGGCGAGGACCCGGCGCCAGCCCGCGGGGCGGAGCGAGGCCGCCTGCCCGGGGG
>DATCGK010000369.1:0-5280 GCA_036508975.1 Candidatus Limnocylindrales bacterium | reverse complement strand
CGGGCTGTCCGGGAGCACCCTGTCGATCGGCAAGCTGTCCGGCCGGCGAGGGCTCCAGGGCAAGCTTCGCGAGCTGGGCCACGAGGTTGAGGGCGAGCAGCTCGACGCGGTCTACCGCGCCGCGATCGCCCTGGCCGACACCAAGAAGGAGGTCACGGACAACGACCTGCTGGCGCTCATCCAGGAGCAGAAGTCGGATGTGCCGCGCTCCATCGAGCTGCTGGGCTGGAGCATCAGCTCCTCGTCCGGCGGGCACTCGGTGGGCAGCATCTCGCTCGTGGTCGCCGGCGAGGCGAAGGCGGGCGACGCCACCGGCAATGGCCCAGTGAACGCGCTGTTCAAGGCCGCGGACGAGGCTATTCGCCCGGTCCTCGGCTGGGTCCCGATCCTCTCCGAGTACGAGATCAAGGCCGTGTCCGGCGGCGAGGACGCCCAGGGCCAGGTCCTGGTCCGGTGCCGCCGCTCGTCCGACGAGGGCCCCGGCGCGCTGGTGGTCACGGGCCACGGCCTGTCCACGAACATCATCGAGGCCTCGCTCGAGGCGTACCTCGTGGCGGCCAACAAGCTCCACGGCGCCGAGATCAACGGGGTCGGGGTGGCGTTCGTCGGGCGGCGCACCGTCGAGGACCTCCCGTGACGCAGGGCGTCGGAGACCTGGCGCTCACCGGGGCCGCCGGGACGCACCCGGCGCTCACCGGGGCCGCCGGGACGCACCCGGCGCTCACGTACCGGATCGCGCTGATCCCCGGTGACGGCGTGGGGCGCGAGGTCATCGCGGGGGCGGTCTCGGTGCTCGAGACCGTTGGCCGGCGGTTCGGGTTCGGGTTCGCCTGGCAGGAGCTGACCGTCGGCGGGGCGGGGATCGACGCGTACGGCGTCGCCATCCGCCCCGAGGACGTGGAGGCCTGCCGCGGTACCGACGCCGTCCTGCTGGGTGCCGTCGGCGGTCCGAAGTGGGACGACCCGGATGCGGCCGTGCGCCCCGAGCAGGCGCTGTTCGCCCTCCGCGGCGGCCTGGGCCTGTTCGCCAACCTGCGGCCGATCACCGTCAACCCCTCGCTCATCTCCGCCTCGCCGCTGAAGCCGGAGCTCCTCGAGGGGGTCGACTGCCTCATCGTCCGCGAGCTCACCTCCGGGCTCTACTTCGGCAGGCCGTCCGAGCAGCGGGTGGCGCCGGACGGCGAACGGGCCGCGATCGACACGCTGTGGTACACGGAGGGCGAGGTTCGCCAGATTGTCACCCTGGCCTTCGAGTTGGCCCGCGGCCGGCGTCGCAAGCTGACCCAGGTGGACAAGGCCAACGTCCTCGCGACGTCGCGGCTGTGGCGCAAGGTCACTGGGGAGGTCCACGCGGACTTCCCGGATGTGGCGCTGGACCACCGCCTGGTCGACTCCGCGGCCATGACCCTGGCCAGTCGGCCGGCAAGTTTCGACGTCCTCGTGACGGAGAACCTGTTCGGCGACATCCTCTCGGACGAGGCGGCGGTCATCGCCGGCTCGCTGGGGATGCTGCCGTCGGCCTCGCTGGGGAACCGGACCACCACGCACGGGCGCTTCGGGCTGTATGAGCCGATCCACGGCTCGGCACCGGACATCGCCGGCCAGGACATCGCCAACCCGCTGGGCACCGTCCTGTCGGCCGCGATGATGCTGCGCTGGTCGCTGGGCCGGGCCGAGGCCGCGGACGCCATCGAGACGGCAGTCAACGGAGTGCTGGCGGACGGGTTCCGGACGAGGGACCTGGTGCCGTCGAACCCGGCGGACGCGGCGTCATGCACCGTGGTCGGGACGATGGAGATGGCCCGCGTGATCGGGGACCGGATCGCGATTTGACGGCCGGTGACCGCCAACCGAGGCGGGGCATCGGCCACGCGATCGCGACGACCACCCCCTTCCCGCACCCGAACAGGACACATCCGACATGATCGATCAGCCCGTCATCCTCTACGACACGACCCTCCGCGACGGAACGCAGGGCGAGAACATCACGCTCTCGCTCGCGGACAAGCTGCGCGTCGCCCGCATGCTCGACGAGTACGGCTTCCCGTTCATCGAGGGCGGCTGGCCCGGCTCCAACCCGAAGGACATCGACTTCTTCGCCGCGGCCCGCAAGATCCGCTGGGAGCACGCGAAGCTGGCCGCGTTCGGGAGCACCCGCCACAGGTCGAACAAGCCCGGCGACGACCCGAACCTGCGTGAGCTGGTCGCGGCCGAGACCCCGGTCGTCACCATCTTCGGCAAGAGCTGGCTGCTCCACGTGATCGAGGTCCTGGGTGCCACGCCGGCCCAGAACCTGGACATGATCGCGGACTCGATCGGGTTCATCGCGGACCACGGGCGCGAGGCGGTCTACGACGCGGAGCACTTCTTCGACGGCTACCGGGCCGACCGGGACTACGCACTGGCCACGCTGCGGGCGGCGCGCGGGGCCGGCGCCCGGACGCTGGTCCTGTGCGACACCAACGGCGGCACCCTGACCGACGAGCTGGTGCGGATCCTGGGCGACGTCCGGGGCTCGCTCGACGGCGATGCGGGCGCGCCCGCGGTCACCTGGGGCATCCACACCCACAACGATGCCGAGCTGGCGGTGGCGAACTCAATCGCGGCCGTCCAGGCCGGCGTCCGCCATGTCCAGGCCACGATCAACGGCTACGGCGAGCGCTGTGGCAACGCCAACATGGTGTCGATCCTGGCCAACCTGGCGCTCAAGACACCGAACGAGCTGAGCCCGGTTGGCGGAGGGGACCTCGTCGCGCTGACGGAGCTGTCCCGCTCGGTGGCCGAAATCGCCAACGTCAACCCGAACGACTACCAGCCCTACGTCGGCCGATCCGCCTTCGCCCACAAGGGCGGGGTGCACGGTGCGGCGGTGGCGAAGGTCGAGCGCAGCTACCAGCACGTGGACCCGACGGCCGTGGGCAACGCGGGCCGGCTGGTCGTCTCGGAGCTGGGCGGGAGGGCGAACACCGAGATCCGCGCGCGCCAGCTGGGCCACGAGCTCGCGGGCATCGTGGACCCTCGCGAGCTCAGCAGGATCATCAAGCGGCTCGAGAACGAGGGCATGGCCTTCGAGGGCGCGGAGGCGTCCTTCGAGCTGCTGATCCGCCGCCAGGCGAAGGACTACGCGGCGCCGTTCCGCATCGTGGACTACACGTGCCTCGTGGAGCAGCGGTCCGGGCAGGAGCTCCTCGCTGAGGCAACGGTCAAGGTGGAGGTGGCAGGCGAGATCCTCCACACGGCCGCCGACGGGAACGGCCCGGTCAACGCGCTGGACGGCGCGCTGAGGAAGGCGCTGGGCGCGTTCTATCCCGTGCTGGACAAGGTCCACCTCGTGGACTACAAGGTGCGCATCCTCGACGGGGCCACCGCCACGGCCGCCCGAACACGCGTCATCATCGATTCGATGGATGGCTCTCGCACCTGGAGCACGATGGGCAGCGACACGAACATCATCGCGGCGTCGGCGCAGGCGCTGGCGGACTCGCTGGAGTACGCGATCTGGAAGTCCGGTGCGGAGCTCCGTCGCCGGGACGAACGCCACTTCACGACGACGAACGGCAGCCCGACGACGAACGGCAGCCAAACGGCAGACGAGCCGGGAGGTCCGGCGTGAGCGACGCCATCGCGGGCACCGGAGACGCCCCGGGCACCGGATCCGGCCCCGAAGCCGGCGCGCCGCTCCCTCCGATCCGCCTGGAGCGCTGGACGGTCACGTCGGGGAGCAACGTCAACAGTCGCGCGGCCGTCGTGCTGCACGCCGGGCGCCACGACTGGAAGGCGTCCGCCGAGGGCAACGGCGCGGTGGACGCGCTGCTGCGGGCCGTGGACAAGGCGCTCGCGGACGTGCTCGGCGGGCACCCGGTGCTGATCGCCTATGACGTGCACGCCCTGGCCGAGGGCCCGGACGCGGAGGGTCGGGTGACCGTCCGGATCGCGCCGCCGGCGGCCGCGCAGGGGGCACGCTCGGACGGGCGCTACACCGGCGAGGTCGCGAGCACGAACATCGTCGCGGCCTCGGTCGAGGCATACGTGGACGCGCTCAACGCCATGCTCGACGATCCGTCCTGGGCCGGGGCCGCCGAGGCAGCCGGGTCGCGGCGGGGCCGCGGGCGGGGCGCGGAGCCGGGCGGCGGGGCCGGCGCCGAGTTCGACGACGACGCCCGCCCCATCGACACGACCGAGTGGTTCAACCTCTAGCCGGCGGTCCCGGAGCCATGCCGGCTCCCGGGTCCGCCGGTCCGCCGCCCATCGACGCCGAGGCGTTCAACGCCTTCGAGGCCGCGGGCTGGGAGGCGCGCGCGGATTCCTACGCGTTCCTGCGTCCGCTCACCGGGCGGATCGTCGGGTCGCTGCTGGCGTCCGCCTGCGTCGCAGCGGGCGACGAGGTCCTGGACGTCGGCACGGGGCCGGGGGACCTGGCGGCCGCCGCCGCGGCGCTCGGCGCGGACACGGTCGGTATCGACGTAGCGCCCTCGATGGTCCGGCGAGCGGCGCTGGCCCACCCCTCGATCCCGTTCCGGGTCGGCTCGTTCGAGGCGATCCCGGCGGGGGAGGGGACCTTCGACGCCGTGATGGGGAATTTCGTGTTCAACCACGTGGGTCGGCCGGAGGTGGCCCTGGGCGAGGCGATGCGAGTCCTCCGGCCGGGCGGCTGGCTGGCGCTCTCGTCCTGGGATTCGCCGCAGCGGAACCGGGTCCTGGGGCTGGTGCTGGACGCAGTCGCTGCCGCCGGCGCGCCGCCGCCACCCGGGCTCCCGGCGGGTCCCACCAACTTCCGGACCGACGACGAGCTGCAGGCCCTGTTCGCAGTCGCCGGGTTCGTGGACGTGGGCCTCGGGCGCGTCATGTTCGAGGCGATGGTCCCGGATCTCGACACGCTCTGGCGAGGGGTGCTGGACTCCGCCGTCCGGATCCCGCCGCTCGTCATGGCCCAGGCGCCGGACGTCCAGGTCCGGATCCGGGAGGCGTTCGACCGGCTGGCGGAGGTCCACCGGCGCCCGGACGGGCGCTACGCGATCCCTGTCTCGGTTCAGGTGACCCGGGGCCGGAGACCATGACCGAGCCAGGGAGCGATGGGCGCCCGTTCCGTGTCGCCTACACCGGCGAGCCCGGTGCCTTCGCCGAGGAGGCCGTGCTCCGGTTCTTCGCCTCGCCCGATGCCATGCCGCTCTCATCGTTCCGCGCCGTGTTCGAGGCGGTGCGCAACGGCGAGGCCGACGCGGGCGTGGTCCCGGTCGAGAGCTCCCTGCTGGGGACCATCCGCGAGAACCTGGACCTGCT
>DATCGK010000368.1:0-4696 GCA_036508975.1 Candidatus Limnocylindrales bacterium | reverse complement strand
CTTGTCGCGCAGCTGCAGCAGCAGGCCGTTCATCCGCGTGATGTCGTGGGGGTGCAGCCCGACCGTCGGCTCGTCGAACACGTAGGTCACGTCGGTGAGCGACGATCCGAGGTGGCGGATCATCTTGACGCGCTGCGCCTCGCCGCCCGACAGCGTGCCCGACGATCGGTCGAGCGAGAGATAGCCCAGCCCGATGTCGCCGAACGAGTCGAGGGTGTGCCCCAGCGCGCCGAGCAGCGGCGCCACCCCCAGCGCGCCGAGCAGCGGCGCCACCGACGGCTCGCCCAGGCCGCGGACCCACTCCGCCAGGTCGCTGATCTGCATCGCGCAGGCGTCGGCGATGCTGATCCCCCTGATCTTCGACGACCGGGCCGCCTCGGCGAGCCGGGTACCGCCGCAGTCAGGGCAGGCGCTGAACGTCGCCGCCCGCTCCACGAACGCGCGGATGTGCGGCTGCAGCGAGTCCGTGTCCTTGGACAGGAACGACTGCTGGATCCGCGGCACCAACCCCTCGTAGGTCATGTTGATGCCCTCGATCTTCATCCGGGTGGGCTCCCGGTAAAGGAGGTCCTGGCGCTCCTGCGCGGTGTAGTCGCGGATGGGCTTGTTGGGGTCGACGAAGCCGGAGGACGCATAGAGGCGGTAGTTCCAGCCGCCCGCGGTGTAGCCGGGGACCGTGATCGCGCCCTCGGCGAGCGACCTGGAGTCGTCGAAGAGCTGGGTGAGGTCGATGTCGGAGACCGTGCCCCGGCCCTCGCAGCGCGAACACATGCCGCCGGTGATGCTGAAGGTGCGGCGCTCCTTCACGGTCTTCCCGCCGCGCTCCATCGTGACCGCGCCCGCGCCGCTGACCGAGGGGACGTTGAAGGAGAACGCCTGGGGCGAGCCGATGTGCGGCTGCCCGAGCCGGCTGAAGAGGATGCGCAGCATCGCGTTGGCGTCGGTGGCGGTGCCGACCGTGGAGCGGGTGTCTCCGCCCATACGGCGCTGGTCCACGATGATCGCGGTGGTCAGCCCTTCCAGCACGTCGACCTCAGGCCGAGCCAGCGTCGGCATGAAGCCCTGCACGAAGGCGCTGTAGGTCTCGTTGATCAGCCGCTGCGATTCCGCGGCGATCGTGTCGAACACCAGCGAGCTCTTGCCGGAGCCGGAGACGCCGGTGAACACCGTCAGCCGGCGCTTCGGGATCACGACGCTGACGTCCTTGAGGTTGTTCACGCGCGCGCCCAGCACGCGGATCAGATCGTGACTGTCGGCAACGTGCAGCGCAGGCGACTGCGTGTCCGTCCTCGCCGCCATGCTCATGGTGTCTCCATCTGTGACGCGGGGCCGCCTTCACGGTCTCCGGCGGCGTCGTGCCCGGGCTCCTGCACGGTCCCGTCCGGGCAGGTCATGGCTGCGATCGCCGGATGGTTCAGCGGCGCTCGTTGATGCGGACCAGGTTGCCCGCGGGATCGCGGAAGGCGCAGTCGCGAACGCCGTACGGCTGCTCGGTCGGCTCCTGGACGACCTCGGCACCGCTGGCCTGCAGCCGTGCGAAGGCACCGTCGAGGTCGGCGGTGGCCAGGATGACGCGGGCGTAGCTGCCCTTGGCCATCAGCTCGACGATGGTCCGGCGCTCGTCGTCGGTGAGGCCGGGGTCGATGGCCGGCGGCTCCAGGACGATGGCCGTGTCGGGCTGGCCGACGGGGCCGACCGTGATCCAGCGCATCCCGCCGTAGCCCACGTCGGCGCGGACCTCGAAGCCGAGGGCATCGCGATAGAAGGCCAGGGATGCGTCCGGGTCGGTGTGCGGGAGGAAGGTGGAGTGAATCGTGACGTCCATGGCGGTCATGCTAAAGCGACTCAGTAGCCGGCGCTCCTGGACCCCTGATCGGCCCGATGCCTTGAGCCGTCGCCCCGGCGGTCAGACCGCCAGCCTGGCCCGCCGCACGTTGGGAACGAGGGCGAACCCGGCACCGGCCACCACGAGCCCCAGGCCCATCAGCGTGAGCGTCGCCCCGCCGCCGATCGTGTCCAGCGCGATCCCGGCGGCGAGCGAGCCCAGCGGCGTCAGGCCGACGGAGAGGGTCCGCGCGGTCGCACCGACACGTCCCAGCAGGGCATCCGGGGAGAGCAGGGTCCGGAGGGAGAGGTACCCCACGAGAACGTAGGCGTCGAGGATCCCAGCCAGCAGGCACACGGCCACGATCACCGGCACCGGCGTCCCCACCGACGCGATCAGTGCGACGCCCATGCCGACCGCGCCCAGGAGCATCACGAGCCCGACAGGCTTCGGAGCCAGCCGCGCGGCGACGACCGATCCGCCCAGCGACCCCACGGCGAACGCCGACAGCACGAGGCCCACCACCGCCGTCCCGAGGTCCCGGTCGATGGTGATGTAGAAGATGAGGGCGCCCGTCAGGCCGGCGGAGATCACTGAGGTCGTGGTCCAGAACAGGATCACCGCCCGCAGGGTGGGCTGACGGGCCACGAACGCGATCCCCTCCCGGACGTCGGCCACGATGTGCGTCCGCTCTGTGCGCACCTCGGGTCGCAGCGACCGCCGGACAAAGAACAGGCTGCCAGCCGATACCGCGAACGTTGCGGCGTCGATGGCGATGGTCGGCCCAGGCCCGATCGCCACCGCCAGCAGGCCTGCCAGCGCGGGCCCCACGACCCAGCCCACCGTCCACGCCGCCTCGAGCACGCCGTTGGCACGTGGCACCTGTTCCCGGCCGACGAGGCCGGGCACGGCCGCCGTGAAGGCCGCCAGCCAGAGCACGCGCAGCACGTTGAGCGGGAACGCCACGCCGATGACGACCGCGAGCGTCGGACCGCCGAGCCACACCGACAGCGGCACCAGCGCCGTGAGCACCGCCCGACCCACGTCCGCGACGAACATCATCCGGCGGCGGTCCCAGCGGTCCGCGTACGCCCCGGCCGGCAGGCCGACCACGAGGTCCGGCAGCGTCGAGAGCACCCCCACGATGCCCATCGCGAAACCGGAGCCGGTCAGGGCGAGGACCAGGATGGGCATGGCCGTGTTGGTGATGGCGTCGCCGAACGAGCTCACGCCCTGGCCGAGGAGCACGACCATGAAGTCGCGGTTCCGGCGCAGGGAGACGGGCGCCGGGGCCAGCTCGGCGGCCGGGGCCAGGTGGACCGGCGTCTCCTCCGCACCGGACGGGCCAGCGGACAGGTCGGGACGGTGGGAGGCAGGCTCGGCGGGCATGGCACGAGGGTACGCGGGGATACGACGCCGGGCGGGCCGTCCGCGAACCTGATACTCCCGGGGGGTATCTGATCACCGTGCTACATTGCCGTCAGGACAATCCCCGCCAACAGGATCCACAATCGCACCATGACCGACGACACGAAGCGTGACGACGCCCCCAGCCCGCTCGCGGGACTCAAGATCAACCTCGTGACGCCCGCGGCCGGCGGGTCGAGCCTGAACCCGTTCGGAGCCATCTCGATCATCGCCGCGGACCCCGGTACCGCCGAGCCGCTCGTCGCAGCAGCGGACGGAGAGGTCGCCGCGGACGAAGGCCGGACCGGGTCGAAGGTCCTGGTCATCGGCTCCGGGCCGGCCGGCCTCACGGCGGCCATCTACGCGGCGCGCGCCAACCTCGAGCCGATCGTGCTGGCGGGCTCGGCGGCCGGCGGCCAGCTGATGCTGACCAGCGAGATCGAGAACTACCCGGGCTTCCCGGACGGGATCGAGGGACCGGACCTGATGGCGCGCTTCCGCGCCCAGGCGGAGCGCTTCGGCGCGCGCCTCGTCGACGTTGACGTGGACCGCGTGGACCTCTCCGCGCGGCCGTTCCGGGCTTGGGCGCGGGGCGTCGAGTACCGGGGAGAGACGCTGATCATCGCCACCGGCGCCTCCGCGATCTGGCTCAACATCGAGAGCGAACAGCGGCTCCGCGGCAAGGGCGTGTCGGCCTGTGCCACCTGCGACGGGTTCTTCTTCAGGGGCCGCGAGATCGCCGTCGTGGGCGGCGGGGACTCCGCGATGGAGGAGGCCAACTACCTCACCCGGTTCGCCAGCAAGGTCCACCTGCTCCACCGGCGGGACGCCTTCCGGGCGTCGAAGATCATGATCGACCGCACGTACGGCAACCCGAAGATCGAGGTCCATACCAGCACCACGATCACCGAGGTTCTGGGCGAGGCGAAGGTCGAAGGGCTGCGCCTGCGCGACACCCACGACGGGTCGGAACGCGAGGTCCCCATGGAGGGTTTGTTCATCGCGATCGGTCACAAGCCCAACACGGACGTGTTCGCGGGCTGGCTGGACACCGACGAGAAGGGTTACCTCGTCGCGCACGAGCACACCAACAGCCGGATCCCGGGCGTGTTCATCGCGGGCGACGTGCAGGACCACCGCTACCGCCAGGCGGTCACCGCCGCGGGCGACGGGGCGCGAGCCGCGATCGACGCGGAGAAGTGGCTCGAGGAGGCTGGGGCCGCCGAGGCCGGAGAGGCCGCGGCCGCGGCCGGAGCGGCCGCGGCCGGATGATCGTCGCCGGCATCGGATGACGGAGGTCCCGGTCTGAGCGGCGCCCGCCGGGGAGGTGGCTCCGGCCGCCCCACGCCCCCGTCGGACGACTTCGTCCGCGTCCCGCCGGAGCGCCGCGCCCGCACGGTGCGCCGCATCGCCACGTTCGACGAGCGCCACTTCCGCACCGTCGTCCCGCTCTCCGGTGGGGCG
>DATCGK010000367.1:0-5396 GCA_036508975.1 Candidatus Limnocylindrales bacterium | reverse complement strand
GATGAGGCGCTCCGCCCGGCGCCGACGGCCGCGCGTACGCAGGTTCGCTCGGTATCCGCCTGGGGACCGGCCACCCAAGCGCTGATCGCCCGTCTTCGCGTTGGCGTAGTCGGACTTGGTAGTGTTGGGTCCATCGTTGCGGAGGGCCTGGCGCGCACCGGGGTCCAGCACATCCGTCTCATCGACTTCGACAGCGTCCGGGAGGAGAACCTGGACCGGCTGCTCCACGCCAAACCAGCTGACGCACGGTCGCGAAGGGCCAAGGTCGCCGTGATCGCGGAAGCCCTCGCGAACAGCTGCACGGCATACCGCCCCCGCGTCGATGCGCTCGAGTTCAGCGTCGTCGAGGACGAAGGGTTCCGCGCAGCCCTCGACTGCGACCTGCTCTTCAGCTGCGTCGACAGACCGTGGGCTAGAGCCGTGCTGAACTTCATCGCGTACGCCCATCTCATTCCGGTGATTGACGGCGGGGTCCACGTGCGGACGCGAGGCGGCCGCACCATGGTCGACGCAGACTGGCGTGCGCACGTCGCCGCACCGGGTCGCCGTTGCCTCGCCTGCATCGGGCAGTACGACCCCGGGCTCGTATCGGTCGAGAGGGAGGGCTTCCTCCAGCGCTCGGGCTACATCGAGGGGCTCCCCGAGGACCACCCACTGCGGGCGAACCAGAACGTGTTCGCCTTCTCGGTCGGGGCGGCGTCGCTACAGCTCGCGCAGTTCGTAGCGATGGTCGCGGCACCGTCCGGGACCGCCGACCTCGGCGCACTGCACTTCCACCTGACGGGTGCCGAGCTGACCCGTGACGAGGCAGGTTGCGACCCGGGCTGCCCGTATAGCTCGAACGCAGTCCAGGGAATGGGAGATGCGACGGAGATGATCGTCACCGGCAGCCACGGTGCCGCCGCTGACGAGAGAGCCTACAGGGCGGCAAGGGACGCTCGCGTCAGGGATCTCCCTCACCGAGTGCTTCGGTGGCTGCGCGCGAGGCAACGGCCTACGTAGCCCGCCGGATGCATCAGGACTGCGGTGAGGCAGCCCAGATCGACGCTCGTTGGCGCTACGACGAGCCGAGATCCCAATCAATCGTTGGGTTTCCTCGGCTGACGAGCTCCTCGTTGGCGCGCCGGAACGGCGCGCTGCCGATGAAAGGTCTGGGCCCTCGACGAGCCGACAGTGGCGAGGGATGCGCTGACTCGATGACCACGTGGCGGTGCCGGTCGATCAAGCGGCCCTGAGCTTGGGCGCGTTCGCCCCAAAGCAGGAACACAACGGGCCCGGGCTTGGCGTTGACCGCCTGCAAGGCGCCCCCCGTGAGCAGCTCCCAGCCGCGATGCGCATGGCTGCCTGGCTCGCCGCGACGGACCGTGAGGATAGTGTTGAGCAACAGGACACCGTGGCTCGCCCACGGAACGAGCGACCCGCCAGGCGGCATCGGTCGCCCAAGGTCGTGTTCAAGCTCGGCGAGGATATTGCGCAACGACGGCGGCGTTCGAATGCCCGGAGGCACCGAGAATGCCAGACCGTGTGCCTGTTCGGGTCCGTGGTACGGGTCTTGTCCGATGATCACGGCCCGAACCGAGGCATATGGGGTCATGCTGAGCGCGGCAAAGACATCTTCGGCGGCTGGGTAGACCTCGTGCTCAGCTCGTTCGCGCGAAACATAGGCGTCGAGCGACAGCACGGCTGGATCAGCAAGGGCCTCCGACAGAACCGAGCGCCAGCCCGGCGGGATCGACTCGAGCACATGCCCGAGCATACGCCGGCAGGAGGCCCGCCACCGCGTCCGGTTCAGCGTCCGCCTCGTGGCCTTCCCTATAACCCCTTTGGCGTTTGACCTCTGCTCGAACCGGCCCGACACTTCGATGCCTTCAGGGCGGCTGGTGTCCCCGACCGATGGGCGGGTCATGGCGCCCACCCCGGCGAAAGGATCGGGCTCGACGAGGACGATTGGCGTCCCTGCGAGAACCGCAGGACGGTACGCAGCCGGGCTGTTGTCCGTGCGCCTGCCATGCTCACCGGGCGCGCCAAGAGGGACCTCGCGTCGGTATCGCCAACTAGCAGTTGGTGTGACCAGGACCGCTCGGCCCTGACGATATTGGTTGATATCGTTAGGGAGGAAGGCTCGGCGCGGCCGACCGCCCGAGGCGTCGTTGGGGCCGGACCGACGCTGATCAGGTGGCACCGGAAGCCGCCGGGCAACAGGCGGACCGCGCCAACGCCGGCACCGGGTCGACTCGGCACTCGGCGAGTGATCGGCCGACCGCCGTGGACGACCCAGGAGGCGGCGTCGGGCGCGTCATGGCTCCCGCACCGGACCGTGGGCAATCGGCCCTGGAAACTGGCGTTACGCCTGAGACACGCGGTCTGGGCGGGCGCTCGTCCCATCTTGCAGGAACGGGAGGCGACCGCGGAGGCTTGATGAGACGCGCGAACCTTTGACGACGCCCCGCGGCGGGCGTCTCGTGGCCGTCGGGACGCCTGAACCGCTCAGCGGACGCTGAGGGCCGAGTAGATCGACCCGAGGAACCGGCTCGGGACGGACGTGAGCCGCCGCGTCTCGCGAAAGCCGGCCTCCGCAGCCAGCGTCATCCAGGAGCGGAACGAGAGCGGGAACGGGACCCAGGGATTGCCGTGGTCCGTGTCGTACTCGACCAGGATGAGCCGCCCGGCCGGGCGAAGGTAGCCCGCGACGAGACGGAGCACCGCGAGCTTGTCGCCCTCGAAATGGAGCGAGTTCGCCATGACGATCCCGTCGAGCGGCGGCAACTCGAGCGGCAGCGTGAAGTCGGCGACGAGCGGCGTGACGGTGACGTTCGGGAAGGCTTCACGGAGTGCCCGTGCCTGAACCCGAAGGGCACGACTGTCCCGATCGACCGTGTAGATCGAGCCCGTCGGACCGAGAAGGTCCGCCAAGGCGAGCGTGAACGCTCCTTCCCCGGACCCGAGGTCGGCCCAGGTCTTCCCGCCCCCGAGGACTCCCTCCCGGAGCAGCCCGACATGGTCGCGGTGGTCCATTCCGACAAGTGTGGCGCACGGGCGTTGCGGCCGCGCCCGGCCGTCGCGCTGGCTCGAGGCCAGGGCGCACCTGGTTGGACTTGACCCCCGTGTCCGGGTCGGCCGGTACCCGTCGATCTGGACGATGTCGAGCGCCGACGCGGAGACGGTCCTGGCTGCGCTTGACGAGCGAGGTTAGCGCGAGACAGCGGCCCTTACCGCCGCCGGCCAACCATGCCGGCAGTACGCCTCCCCGCTCAGACCGTCCGCCGCGCCTCGCGTTCCGGAACTGCTGGCCCTCGGATCGTTCGCGCCAGCGCGTACACTCCGGCCGTGGAGATCACCCGCGGCGCGGCGACGGAGGTCGGCAGGGAGGACGTGCGGCGATGAGGGCACGCGGGCTGGTCGGCGCAGTCCTGGCGGCGGCGCTCGCCTTGGCAGGGTGCTCCGGCGCGGAGGTAACGCCGGCGCCGACGGCCACCTATACGAAGGCGCAGGCCGACGCCTGCGCTTCGGACGCTATCGGTTGGTGGAGTGACGCTCCCGCCGCGTATGACGTCTGGACCGCATCTGCGTTGTGCCCCCGATGAGGCGCAACGCACGCTTGCCCGTAGCCCCCATGCAGGTCTGTGAAGTCCCGGACTACTTCGGGTTGAACACGCACCCGGCGGACGAAACCTCTCCATAGGAGGGGAGGTCGTTGAAGGAATGAGCGGCCGCCCCGCCTCCCTTGCCCTTGTTGTTGCCGTCGAGCCAGAACCGCCAGTCGTGCAGGGTCGGGTCGGAGGCGATGGAAACAAGGTAAAGATCGTTCCGGAACGCACCCGTACCGGTGATCCCGTCGTAGACGAAGTCCGCCGAGTAGACAGGGTGTGCCTGGCCGAACACGTAGTAGCGCTGATCGAGGCCGGTGGACGGCGGGCATTCGACCAGGTGCACGCTGATCATCGAGTCTCGGGTGACCGGCACGGCTTCGGGAAGCGAGGCGAGGACCAGATCCGACCCATCCGATCGGCGGAGCACGAGCTGGATCGAGGCGTCGGCCCGCCGGGCGAAGACGCGCCCGTCGGCCGTCCCGATTGACGGGACGCCGGCAGGAAGGTCGGCGGAGACGCCCGTTGCCGTGCCAGGTGCCGGGACGGCCCCGGGCGCGCCGGCGGTCGAGAGGCGTGGCACGACGATCGCTGCCGCGACGACGGCGAGGATCCCGACGACGGCGAGGACTGGTGCGAGCGGTTGTCGGTGCCCGCGGCGCAGCGCGGCACTCGCGTCGACGACCTCCAGGGAAACGGGCTCGGCCACGAGGGACCGCGTGGCATCTGCGAGCTGCGCGTCGAACTCGTCCACCATCATCTGGATCCTCCTTTCGGTGTGGGAATGGCATCGTCGGAGAGCCCGGTGCGAAGCCGGGCCCGCGCGCGGAAGAGGACGCTCCGGACCGTTCCCGGCTTCTCACCGAGGAGCCGCGCAATCTCCTCAAGCGGCAAGCCGTGTCCGTAGTGGAGAACGACGATCGTCCGCTCGCGGAAAGGGAGCGCCTGCACGAGCGTGCGCAGGTCGGGATCGGACGCGACTGGCGCGCTTGGCACAACGGCGGTCAGGATCTCCCCGAGGCGCTGTCGCCGACGGTGGCGTCCATAGCAGGCGTTGATGGCCATCGCCGTGAGCCAGGCTTCGAGCGCGCCCGGTTCGCGGAGCTGACCCAGCCGGGAGCGCGCCAGGACGTAGGTGTCGTGGACGACGTCTTCGGCGTCGTCGCCGACCAGTGACCGGCAGACACCGACCAGCCTGCCTCGGGCCTCGCCGAACCGGCGGTCGAAGTCCCCGTGCAGGTCGCGGACCAGCTCGAGTTGGATGCCTGCCGCCTCATCGATCCCGCTCATGCCATGTAGATGATCGGGTGAACCGAAACGTTGCGGCCGCGTTCTTGCGTTCTGCGCCATCCTCTCGATCAGAGGAACGGCGTACCTCGTGCCGTGCTGTCCTGGCCGCCAAGTCGTCGTATGCCAAGTCGCAGGCGGAATATCGCGAGCAAGCCGCCGGATATGCCACGCTCGCCACCAAACGAAAAGACCTCTGGATCCCGGTCGACAAGACGGGCGCCGTGCCTCGGGCACCCAAAGGGCGGGCGCAGCCGACGGGGTGACCCCGTCTCAGACCTGCCGCCTGAATGCGAAGTGGACTACTCGAACCGCAAGTGGCCGAGCCGCCGGTTCACAGCCAGCGCGCTGCCCGTGACCGACAGAAGCAGGAGAAGCGGCTCAGCCGGCGGTCGGTCTCGTTGGCCCGGTCCTCCGTCCGCGGTCGAGGTGGCCGGGGCCGAGAAGTCGACGAGGGTGCTCGCCTGGCAGCCCTCCCCGCTGATGCGGAGACTGATCGTCAGAACGCCAGGATCCCTCGCA
>DATCGK010000366.1:0-2642 GCA_036508975.1 Candidatus Limnocylindrales bacterium | reverse complement strand
TCGCGGAACTCCAGGACCGAGAGCGGCACGAACACGGGAACCTCCAGGCTGGACGGGGCGCGATCGCAGGCGCCAAGTGTCGCGCACGCGGACCCGTCCGTCACGAGGGTTCGCGCGGCGTGTGAACGCGCGGCGAGACGGACGGACGCGGCGCATCGCGTCGAACCCTCCACGGATCCTCCACACAGCCTCCGCCCGGATTCCACGCTGTCGGTCCAGCCTGACTGGTGTCACGGGCGGCTGCCCCATTCGCGGCAGCCAGGCCGGACCAGAGTGGGAGATACCGCATGAAGAGCCAGATCCTTGGGGCCGCGGGCGCGGGCCTTGCCAGCCTTGTCTTCGCGGCCACGGTCGTGGCGGCAGGGCCGACTCCATCTCCGTCGACAGCCCAGGCGCAGACCCGGGACACGGTCCCGGCCGTGCTCAACCTGAGCCAGGCCCAGGTCCAGGCGCTCCGCCACGACGGCCTGTCGCTTGCCCAGATCGCCGAGCGCCAGAAGGTTGATCCGCAGCGACTCGTCGATGCCCTGGCGGCGCAGTGGACCAGCCGGATCGAGGTTCGCGTCGCGAACGGGGCGCTGACGACGGACGAGGCGACCACGCTCGAGGCCGAGGTGCAGACCCGGGCGAAGAGCATGGTCAACCAGGTCACGCTCGGCGGGATGCAGGGTGTCGCCGTCGGCGCCGGCCCGCGGAACGGCGCAGCAGGTGGCTCCGGCGTCGGCAACGGGCCGGGCCCGCGCGGCACCGGGACCGGGACCGGGACCTGCGATGGGACCGGCCCGCACGGCGCCGGCCGGCCGTAGCGGCCCGCAACCCAGGACAGCCGGGCCCTCGCAGGTCCGGCCGTCCTGCCATGCTGGGACCATGCCACGCATCCTCGTCGTCGACGACGAGCCCCACATCGTCGACGTGATTCGCGCCTACCTGGTCCGCGAGGGCCACGCAGTCGACGTCGCCGGCGACGGCGACGCTGCGCTCGCCAGCGCGCAGGCGAACGCGCCGGACCTCGTGATCCTGGACGTCATGCTTCCCCGGCGATCCGGATTCGAGGTGCTCCGTGAGCTCCGGTCGACCGGCGCGGATGCGGCCGTGATCATGCTCACCGCCCGAGATGACGTGATCGATCGAGTCGCGGGTCTCGAGCTCGGGGCCGACGACTACGTCACGAAGCCGTTCGAGCCCCGCGAGCTCGTTGCGCGCGTGGGCGCGGTCCTGCGACGCGTCGGGCGACCGGTCGCGGCCACGGCGGGCGATTCGTTCTTCGATGTCCAGATCGATGCGGGAGCCCGGGACGTGACGCGCGACGGGTCGTCGCTCGACCTCACGCGGACCGAGTTCGACCTGCTGGTGACGCTCGTGGCGGACCGTGGCCTGGTGATGACGCGCGAGCAGCTCGGGACAGCGGTGTTCGGAGAAGCCTTCGACGCTTTCGACCGAACCGTCGACAGCCACGTGAAGAACCTGCGCCGCAAGCTGGGACCCCGACCTGATGGTGGTCAGTACGTGGAGACGCTCCGCGGGGTCGGATACCGGGCGGCCCGGCCATGAGCCTGCGCCTGCGCCTCACCGCGGCGTTTGCCATCGTTGCGTTGCTGACCGCCGGTGCCGTGGCGCTCGCCACTCCGGCGATCGTCGGACGCGGGTTCGCCCTCGTCGAGGGGGCCCCCGCGACCGGGAGCCCGCTGGGTGGCGGGCGCGGTCCGGGCCCGATGGCGGGCGCACATGCGCAGCAGGTCCAGCAGGACACGGTGGTCGCGCTGATCGGCGTGGCGCTCATCGCCGCGGCGGGCGCGTCACTGCTCGGGTTCGCCCTCGCGCGGGGGGTCGCTCGACCTCTTGGCACGCTGGAAGGGGCCGCGGCTGCGATCGCCCGCGGCGATCTCGGGCGACGGTCCGGGCTGGCCGACCGGACCGATGAGGTCGGCTCGCTTGGCCGCTCCTTCGATACCCTGGCCGCGAGCCTCGAAGGTGCCGATGAGGCACGGCGTCGGTTTCTCCAGGACGTGGTCCACGAGCTCAAGACGCCACTGGCGGTGATCGACGCCACCACCAGCGCGGTGCTCGATGGGGTATACGAGCACGATGACCGCCACCTCGAGACGATCCGCGGCCAGGCCCGCCAGCTCTCGAGGATCGTCGACGACCTGCGCACGATCGGCCTTGCCGAGTCGGGAGTGTTGCCCCTCCGACTGGCACCGACACCGCTCGCCCCCCTTGTCGATGACATCGCGTCCGCATTCGGCGCGGCCGCCGTGGCGGCCGGCGGTTCGATCGAGGTGAGGGCCCCGGGTGGCCTCACGGTCCGGGCGGACGCGGACCGCCTGCGCCAGGCGATCGCGGCCCTGGTCGACAACGCGATCCGGCATGCTCCCGGGACGCCCATCGCGATCGAGGCGACGCCGCGTGCCGGCGCCGTCCGCATCGAGGTCCGGGACGGGGGGCCGGGGATCCCGGAGGCCGATCTTCCGCACGTCTTCGAGCGCTTCTACCAGGCCGACGAGTCGCGCGACCGGACCGCCGGGACGAGCGGCCTTGGGCTGGCCATCGTCAAGGCCATCGCCGAGGCCCACGGAGCTTCCGTCGGGGCCGCCAACGTCACGACCGGAGGGGCTCGTTTCTGGATCGATCTCGCCGGATCG
>DATCGK010000365.1:0-4885 GCA_036508975.1 Candidatus Limnocylindrales bacterium | reverse complement strand
GCGTCAGCCGGCCGGGCGGCCGTCCGGCGTGCCGGAGCGGGCGGGGCCACCGGAGCCTTTGCCTTCGGCTTGGCGTCCGGGAGCATGTCCGGGTGGGCGCTCGGGGTGACCGAGGCATAGAGCACGGCCAGGTCGTCCAGGTCGGGCTCGTCGGCCGCGGGCCGGGCTTCGATGTCGGGCTCGATCACGGCGTCGTCCGTGACATCGTCGACCGCGTCGACATCGTCCGTGACGTCGTCGGCCACGTCGGCGTCAGCCGATTCGGCGTCGGCCACGTCGGCGGCTGCGAGGTTCGGGGCTGCCGCGGGAACGGAGCCCCGGCGGACCGGAGGTGTCGCCGGTCCGCCGGGTACGACCGCGGGCGGCCTTGCCGGACTCCTGAGGGCCGAGCCCTGGAGGCCGACCGGGTCGGTCAATTGGAGGTACGCCTGGTCCAGCGCCGAGGCCTGGGCGTGAGCCCATCCACGGAGCTCGGCAGGCGCGGACGCGAGGTACTGGCTCACGGCCTGGTGGAGGTTGTCGACATCCTCGGGGGAGGCGCTGGCGGGAAGGCCGAGCTGGGCCAGCAGCACGGACTCCTGGGCCTCGTGACCCGTGGCGGGGAGACCGCGGGTCACGCCCGGCCTCCTGCAAGGCGCGGGCGACCTGCGCCGCGCGCCGACATGCGGTACATCGTGGAACCCTCATACGATGCCGCGGGGGACCGCGGCTTGACACCTGCAGTGATTGTCCGGTGGGAGCGCCTGTGCGCCCATCCGTCGGGGCGCACATTTCGGCCGGGACCGGGACGGGCCCTTGGGTGGATGAATCGGAACGTGCCTGTATCCCACGATACAGGCCCCCACGGATCGGTTGGGTGGCGAGCCCAAACCATGTCGCCGCCGCGCCCCGCTCGAAGCTGCCTGCGTCGGCTGCGTCTTCGGAGACCCAGGGTTGAGACGACCCCGCGAGCGTTCAGTTGGCGCTCGGCCCCTCCGGCCCTTGGCTATCGCGCCATCCTGCGGCGACAAGATCGCCGGCAGCGACCCTGACAGCGATCCCTGCGGACGAGATGGCGTCATCCGCCTCGTCCCAGGTTGGTCGCTCGCTGAGGCTCATCGGGTTGGCGGCGCCTGCGACGTGCCGTTGCTCGACGGCGTACACCGTGAGGCCGGCGATCGCGAGCTCCCTGGTCGAGGCTCCTTCTGGCAGCAGGCCGACGAGCAAGCCCAGGTCATGCTTCGGCGGGTACTCGATACCGTTCCAGATCAGCAGGGCCTTGAGTGCCTTCTCGACCGCCTGTTGAGCGTGGAACGCAGCTCCGAATGGGGAGGTCTTCTCGTCGCGGTGGGCCGACAGCGAACGCGCATTGGCAAGGTCCGCCTCCGCGTCGCCGAGCCAGGCAGCGGCCGCGCGGCGGCGAGTCTCCTCAGGCGAGGGTTGCCGATCCATAGACGGGTACCCCTTCACGGACGACGGCCCGAGCGATCGAACCCACCAGCTCCCGCTCGGTCGAGATCAGGTGCGGGGTAAGCACGACGACGTCGACGCCGACGGATCGGCCGGGCACCCGGGCGAGGCTCTCGTACGCCTTCATGGCGATGCGCCGACGCTCGCTTCCGTCCGCTGCCACGATGGCCAGGTCGAAGTCGGAGTCGGGCTTGAAGTCGCCCCTGGCACGCGAACCGAAGAGCAGCACCGCCTGCGGATGAACCGACGCGACGATTGCGGCAACGACACGTTCAAGTTCGGCGTCGAGCGCGCCGTTGCCGGCCACGACCAGACGACTGGTGCCGCCGTCGCCACGGTCAAGCGAAAGAGCTTGCGACCGCGGCTCGTCAGGGGTCTCATCCATGCCTGCTGCTCGCTCGAACGCGCGCAGTGCGTCGATCGGGATCCGATACCGGCCGCGTCGTGCCGGCTGTACCGCGACAAGCCGCCCAGCGACGATCCAGTTGCGAACTGTCTGGGTCGTGACATCGAACCGGGCAGCGACCTCGGGCACAGACATCAGTCGCTTCATGAGCCAATGATCTTCGTTTGGCTTATTTTGTCAACTTGGTGTGGCCAATCGGGGCAAGCACAGGTGAGGGGTCACCGCGCCGCCGGCGGTTGACCCACGCGCGCCGACTGCGCCGCTCGTCGCGAGACGCCGGCCGTTCGTGGGCGGAGCAGATCCACCCGCTCGCCATCGACGAGAATGACGCTCAGTTCGATCTGGGCGTTGCCTGCCCGAGCGAGCCGCTCAATCGTCGAGAACTTCACGTCGGCGGAGCGTTCGATGCGCGAGAGGTTCTCCTGGCTCATGTTCGCGGCGGACGCGAAGTTCTCCTGGGTGAGGCCAAGCGCCTCGCGGAGAGCAGAGATGGCGAGGATGAGGTCTGTCTCGCGCCCGTATTGCTCGATACGCGCACGACGCACGGGGTCGGCAAGCGCACCGTCGATGTCGGCCTGGACATCGTAGAGGTCGCCTTCGGTCATCGGTTCTTCCTTCTGGGTGATCGCGTGTTCTCGTCCTGCCGGATCTCGTCCAGGCGTCGCTGGTAGATGGCGTCGGCGACGGGGACGTTTGTCTTGTACCAGCCATCCCAGCTGCCGGTCTTGTCGCCGCCCACAAGGAGAATCGCGGTGCGGGTTGGGTCGAAGGCGTAGAGGATCCGGATGTGCGCCCTCGGCGGGATCAGTTCCTTCATGGTGCTGTGCGCGGAACTGGCGATCTGACCCGAGAGAGGTCGCCGAAGGGACGGGCCTTCGGCCTTGAGATGCAGCAGGGCGTCGATGACCGCGTCCTATTCCTGCGCGCTCAGCCCCTGATACCAGCGGGCGTACTCCCGGGTGGCGAGGGACCTTCCAGTTGCCGGACACAGTATTTGCCCTACATTGTAGAATGTCAATGTTGTTGCTCGGACCTGGATGCGCATCGTCCACGGTGGACTGCACGTGGCAGGATGGCAGCGCCCGCTTCACCGTCACTTCGCGTGGCGCACCGCAAGGGACCACCGCCGTAGATGGCCATCGCCCGCGAGGATGACCGTCGCCTCACCGAAGGCGACCTCCGCTTCCTCGCCCGGCGCATGGCAGCGCGGTGATGGTGACCCAGCCGACCCCGCCGCCGAGCGGGCCAATGAGCGAGCCGGCAGCCTACCGCTCGCTCGTCGTCGCGCGCTCCGACCGCGCGTCCTGGATCGTAACGACCGAGACCTCGTCAGCCTCCTCGTTCCAGGTGTAGACCAGCAGCATCCAGGGCCACGGAACCACCGTTGGAGAGGGATCGGCCGGGACCGGGACGGGCCCCTGGGTGGAGGAATCGGAGCAGGCCTGTGTCGCTCGATGCGGGGACGGCGTCAGATGCCCGGCTCAGCCGCCTGGAACGTGAGGCCTTTGTGGACCTTGCCGTGGCACATGAGGGTGCAGGACTGGGTGGCCGGATCCCAGGTGATCACACCGTCGACCTCCGACGGGATCACGTCCGGGGCGAACCTGACGAGGCCACGCTCGGAAGTCGGGACGCCGTGGAGGTTGTAGTGACATTCGGCGCACAGGGCATTTCCCTGGCCGTCACCCTGCGTCTTGATGTCGATCCCGCCATCGCCCGTTTTGGTGATATGCCCGAGGTGGTAGCCGTGGCCGGCAAAGCTCGTGAGTGCGTTGGGGCTGCCGCTGGTGTCCGCGAAGGGCGTCTCGGTGTGACACGTGATGCACAGCGTGAAATCGGTTCCGCTGTACGGTTCGATGGCGGAGCGGAGCGGGTTCGTCCGGTAGACGTTGACGATCAAGGGCGTGTTGGAGGCGGTGTGCGGCGAATGACATGCCGCGCAGCCGTCCGCGGTCAGGCCTGACGAGATGTGCGGTGAGGTCGGGTCCACGGTGGCCGCGAGCGGATAAAGCACCCCGCTGCGGGACGGCTTCGCAACGGCCAGCCGGAATTGCGGTCCCACGGTTGCGGTCGTTATGGATGGCGGCAGCGTCAGGACGATGGGGGGACGGGCGCGCATCGTGACGATCGCCGTCGCCGCCAGCCCGTGTGACTCGGCCACGGGACGGAGGCGGAAGGCGTAGGTCCCGCGCCAGGCGGCATCGATCGTTCCGCGGACCGCAAACGAGACCTCGGTGTAGCTGTACGGAGGCAGCTTGATGGTCGAGGGAGGGTTCACCCCGGCCGACGCAACGCCGGCGACCGCCTCGAACACGGGCGCCGCCGGAGCCGATGCGGCCGGGTCCGTGGAGGTGGCCGGCTGAGTTGTATCGGGCGTCGGGGCGCCCAGCCGAAGCGTCGAGACCGCGATCTCGCTGGTGCGAGCCCGGAAGAGCCGTCCCGCGTCAGAAGCGGCGTAGAACGCGTCTCCGACGACCGGATCGACCTCGGGCACGGCGGTCCAGGAGTTCGGGGCATCGCCAGCGCTGGCCTCCAGGACCGGTGACACGACCAGGGCCGTGGCGCCCGTGTTCACCAACTGGAACTGGACGCGATAGACCTCGAACCGCTGCATGCCGTCCAGCGGCTTGTCGACGCCACCCTGCACGGGCGTGCCGTCCTGCGCGGTGCTGCTCACCCAAGTGTGGGTCACCTCGAGGCCGCCCTCGGGGGACGGCTCGACCGACGGGGACGGCTCGACCGACGGGGACGGCTCGACCGACGGGGACGGCTCGACACACGGAGGCGGATCGACTGACGGAGAAGGATCGACCGACGGCGACGGGTCCACGCACGGGGACGGCTCGACCGACGGCGACGGCTCGACCGACGGCGACGGCTCGACCGACGGCGACGGGTCCACGCACGGGTCCGCGGTCTGCTCGGCCGACGGAGCCGGCGTGGGGTCCAGGGCGCGCGCGGTCGGCACAGCGGGTGTGAGGGCTCCGACCGTGGCCGCGACGATGAGCAGAACCCCGAAGAGGGGGCCTG
>DATCGK010000364.1:0-2000 GCA_036508975.1 Candidatus Limnocylindrales bacterium | reverse complement strand
AGGGCTACCACTTCGTCGCCTGCCTCCTGGAGGATGACCGGCCGATCGGCACCGTCGGCCTGTTCGACGTGGACCTCCCCAATGGGAGCGCGGGCCTCGGCATCGCCATCGGGGCGCCCGAGGACCGCGGGCGCGGTCTCGGTACCGACACGCTCCGCGCGCTGCTCGCGTTCGGGTTCGGGATGCTGCGGCTGGAGCGGATCTGGCTGGACGTCTACGACATGAACCCGGGTGCGCGGCGTGTCTACGAGCGGGTCGGGTTCGTCCACGAGGGGACCCTCCGGCGCGCCGTCTTTCGCGAGGGCCGGTACCTGGACGTCCACCGCATGGCCATCCTCGCCGATGAATGGCGAGCCACGCGGGAATGAGCCGCGCTGCCCGGGCGGCACGGCGCATCCGGCCCGCACGCGGCGCCTGATCCCGTTCGTCTACTAGCGCCCTGCTAGCGCCCTTCCTGGACCTCGCGCTTCGCCAGCACGCGCAGCAGGCGGTCGATCGCGTCCAGGAACGGCTCCGTGACGTCGGCCGAGAGCATGTCCCGGATCGAATCCTTGGGTCCGTACGCGGCCCGCGCTCGCATCGCGATACGCCGCAGATCCGCGATGTCACCGTCGCGCAGGTGATCAGGCAAAGGACCCAGGAAGCCGATCCAGCGGCTGGCACCGCGGGCGCGAGCGTCATCCAGCAGGCGGTCGGCCGCACGGGCGGCCACCAGGGCGGCCTCATCGATGACCGGGCGCTCGTGGCGGGCGGGGCCGCGCTTCGGGACCCCGCGGGCGCCAGCGGTCACGAGCCGAAGGGGTCCATCACCGCGCCGTCCCCGGTCGGTCGCACCAGCACGAGCCCGAGGCGCTTCCGCTCGGATCCGTTGACGAGGATCCGGAAGGAGTAGTCGCCCGGCGTCGGGAACGTGAGGTTCCAGAGGTCGATGCTGAAGGTGAGGATGGCATCGCGGCCGTCCGGCTGTCCCTTGGCGACCAGGCTTCCGGTCGCGCCGGTCACCTCGTGCCCGTCGGGGTCCAGGAGGACGATGCGCAGCTCGTGCTCGCGTTCCGTCTCGGGCGCCGTGACCATCAACCCCACGACCAGTGCCAGGTGCGGGTGGCGGAGCGGGAACGTACGTCCGCCGATCCGCGTGATGCCGCCGCCCAGGACGTGGAACTTCTGGCCCGGTTGGGTCTCCGCGGAGTCCGCGAGGAAGGCGTAGTCGATCTCAGGCATGACGCCATCGTAGCCGGGGCGCCACCCCGCCGCGACCCTGGCGAGCGCCCGTTCCCGGCGGTCGCCGGCCCACGGCTACCGATCGCCGGCGGATCGGCTGGCCGCGACCCGCTTCCGCGACGAGGCGATCTCGGGGACCAGCCTCGCACTGACCCCGCCGCCGACGCCCGGTCGCCCGGCCTCGTCGGCGAACGTGACATCGCTGAGCGGCACCAGCGGCTCCCCCCGCAGGACCCGCGCCAGGTACTCCCCGGTGGCCGACCCGGGTGTCTCGGCAACCCGTTCCGGCGTCCCCTCGGCGATGACCCGGCCGCCGCGATGGCCGCCCCCGGGCCCCAGGTCCACGATCCAGTCCGCGGTCTTGATCACGTCCAGGTTGTGCTCGATCACGAGGACCGTGTTCCCGTTGTCCACCAGGCGGTGGAGAACGTGGAGCAGCTTGTCCACGTCGGCGAAGTGGAGGCCGGTCGTGGGCTCGTCCAGCAGGTACAGCGTCTTGCCGGTCGCTCGCCGCGAGAGCTCCGTGGCCAGCTTCACGCGCTGGGCCTCCCCGCCGGAGAGCGTGGTCGCCGGCTGGCCGAGGTGGACATAACCGAGGCCCACGTCATAGAGCGTCTGGAGCTTGTTCCGGATGTTGGGCACGGCGGTGAAGAAGTCGAGCGCCTCCGCGACGGTCATCTCGAGCACGTCCGCGATGGACCGGCCCTTGTAATGGATCTCCAGGGCCTCGCGGTTGTAGCGCTTCCCGTGGCAGATCTCGCACGGGACGTAGACGTCCG
>DATCGK010000363.1:0-5974 GCA_036508975.1 Candidatus Limnocylindrales bacterium | reverse complement strand
TCCGTCTCACGACCGACATCGATCGGATCTTGACGGTCACTCAGGTCCCGTTCCTGTTCACCGACCGAGCGCTGCAGCTGTACGAGCAGCGGCGGCGAAGCCCGTACGGGCCGGCGTGATGACTGATCACTCGGCCACAGTCAACCCCCGTGGGCCTCGACCGCCTCTCGACCGCTGCCCTCGGCGTCCCCGAGCTGGACTCTGACCCAACCTGGCGCCTGGCCGCTGCGTTCCTGGTCGGCTTCCGAGGACATACCCGCCGGGCCTACTTCAGCGACATCCGAGCCTGGTACGCCTGGTGTGAGGCGGTCGGGGTGCATCCTCTGGCTGCTCAGCGCCACCACGTTGACCGCTGAATCGCCGAGCTGACCAAACTCTCCCAGCCAAAAACCGCCAAGTCCGCCGCCGCCTCGACCATCGCTCGGCGGATGTCGTGTCTTTCTGGGCTCTACGAGGGGTACAGCCAAGATAAGCCGGAAAGGTGCCATAGGCCATGCCGACTTCCGCACCACCCGGGCCTACGATCGCTCCCGGCACCACCTCGACCTACGCCATGGCCTGGCTGCGCCTCCGGTGCGCCGTGAGCTTATGTCGCCGTCCCCGTGCGCTTGCCCGTCGCTGGCAGGATCGTCGCTGCCCTAACCTCGGACCGTGATCACCAACGTCTACGTCGACGGCTTCAATCTCTACTACGGTTGTCTCAAGGGCACTTCCCACAAGTGGCTGGACCTCGATGCCCTGTGCCGGACGCTCCTGCCGAACAACCAGCTGCACCGCATCCGATACTTCACGGCTCGGGTCAAGGTCCGAGATGACCCGCTCGCTCCCGTGCGCCAGGACCTATACCTGCAGGCACTCAGCACCCTTCCTCACGTCAGCACCCACCTCGGTCATTTTCTGGTGACGAAGGCGAGGATGGCTCTCGCCACTCCCCCACCTGCTGGTCCCCGCACCGTCGAGGTGCTCAAGACGGAGGAAAAGGGCTCTGATGTCAACTTGGCGACCTACCTCCTCACCGATGCCTTCCGTGGCGACTGCCAGACGGCGGTGGTGATCACTAACGACTCCGACCTAGCCGAGCCGATCCGGGTTATCTCCCAGGAACTATCTATACCGGTCGGCTTGATCAACCCTCACCCTCGTCAGGCCAGCCGTGCCCTGCTGCGCCAGGGCCCAGCGTTCGTGAAGTCGATTCGGCCTTCGGTGTTGGCAAGAAGCCAGTTCCCGGCCGAGATCGTGGTCCGAGGACGGACGATTCACCGACCGCAGGGGTGGTGAAAAGCAGAGACCCCGCCGAAGCGGGGCCTCGCGCCCAGCCGCAGCGAGGCGACTGGGGGGATATAGCCAATCTACTGCAACGGAGCCATCGGCGCAGCCACCCCCTCCACTGCGCAGCCTGGTCACCTCGAAGCCGACCTCGGGCTGGCGTTGGGGGTCGCCGTAGCGCCCGCGACGACCCGCCTGACCTCTCCGGCTCCGCTGGGTGATCGCCAGCGTTGGACATCCCGGCACCGAACCGCAAGTCATCGCCGCAGCGACCTTGTGGACCATGCCTCGTGGGACGACTTGTGGAACGGCGAAGAGCCGGTTTAGGACCGCCGCTGTCGATGTCCGAGGTCGTCTGCACGGATGTCCGAGGTCCTCTGCACGCCCTGGTGCTGGGTAGCGTTTGAGCATGACCGGCAGCGACAGCTTGATCATTGAGTACTCAGGGTCTGCGGTTCACGTGGGTGCCTTCGTCCAGGCACTCAAGGACGAGGGGCTGCAGGTCAGGTTCGACCGGCCGGCGGCGCCGCCCGAGGAGCGGGGTATCCCGGATCCCGGGGCGGTCGTGCATGCCTATGTGCTCATCGAGGCGTGGGTGTCCGATCATCCGCTGGCCAGTGGAGCGGCGGGGACGGCAGTTGTGTATACCCAGAAGAAGGTCAACGCGGCGATCGAGCGGTGGCGCGACGGCCGGCTCTCCGCGTGCGGCTGAGGTGCGGGTACAGGGGCCTCGGCACAGAGCCGACTGAGTCAGGGCCGGCCGAGCTGAGACCTTACCCGTTGGCGGTGGCGTCCTTGAGGAAGCGGCGCACCGCGGCAAGGATGCCGGGGATCTCGGTGATCATGTTGAGCTCGTGGTGGCCGTACACGAGCACGCTGTCGGTGAGTAGCCGGGCCTGATCGAAGATCGTCAGTGCGTCCGGGTGGGGTTTCTTCTGGACCTGGCCCAGGGCGCGGTCCTCGATGTGCTCGTAGGCGTTGCGAAGTGCGTTCAGCGCGTCCCAGCTGGAGGTCACCTCAGCTGGCACGGCCACTGGGCATCCGATCAATTTCGAGGACTGGCGCACCATGTCGACGGCGCGTGCCAGAGCCACCGCGGCCATCTCGACGTCGCCGACCAGGTGGAAGAGATGGCGCCGGATCTGCGGCCCGCCCAGACCGGCCTGATCAAGAGCTTGCCGCTGCTGGTTCACCGTGATCAGCAGCTGGTTCGCGGCGTCGAGCCGACGTGCGGCGGCCAGCACGTACCGGGTTCGCGTCGGGTCGTGGTGTTCTCCGACGTTCAGCCAGGTCCACAGCGCTGGTGTCAGCGGGACGTGCCCCGATTCCGTGGCTGGCTCCAGGCTGTCGAGATACTCCAGCTCCACCGTGACGTCCACCAGTTCCACGGTGTCGCCGGGGCGGACGTGGACCCGCTGGCCGGTGTCCGGCTCGCCGAACCTCAAGGTGCGAGCCTGTACGCGGCCCGGCTCCTCCCGCACCGGGACGATCCGATAGCCGAACAGAAAATCGTCCGACGCCTCGGGATCCGCGCTGGTATGGAGGCCGATGTGCGACAGCGCCTCCAACACCACCAGCTCGTCGCCGTCGTACACAGGCACCCGCTCGGGTTCCGGATCGCCCGGATCGAGTTGCTGGAGCAGAACGCGCGAGCCGTCCCGCTCCAGCAGTCGTACCTGCACCGGCTCCGGAGAACTGGGTACGCCGACCGTGTCGAGGAACGCCACCGGCGCCTCCCTGTCAGGCTCAGTCCCGGTCCGGGTGGCTGAGCGCACGAAGGTCCGGCCATCGCGGGACTCCAGTACTACGGAACCGTCGGTCACGGATGCACCCGCCGGCGTCGCACCGTCCGCGTGAACTGCATCGGTCACGGTGGTGGGGACGACCCAGGAAGAACGTTCGACTTCGCTGGTACTCACGCAAATCATCCTGCCGGATCCCTTCCCGGGCATCGACCCAATTCCGGATAGCAGCGGGGCTTGAGCAACGGGTATGAGCGGGATACGGGAGAAACGGGCCGTAGGCCGGTAAGTGGCCTGGTCAGCGGTCGATGGGCAGGCTGTTGATGGCACGTTCGCGGTCTGCGGCGGTAGGCAGGCTGTAGGAGCGGGTGGTCTCGAGCCTCGTCGGCGAGGTAGCTCCAACCGGGCGCGCGAGCGCGCAGATCGTCCCGTCGGTGTCCACCCGCCAATCTGGCCGACGACGTTTGGCCGCCACGTACGGGCGGCCGGCGGCGTCGATCGCCAGGCCCGTCCAGGCACGCGGCGCGGCCCGAGGGACGGGGACGAAGGACCCACGAGGACAGTGGGTGCCGAACCCATATCGGGAAATAGGGGGAAGGTCATGAACGCGACGAGGACGACACTCACAGCCGCGGTTAGTGCAGCGGTGCTACTTACCGGGGGTGCCGCCTACGCGACGGCCACCGCGACTGCAGCACCCTCGGCAAAGGGGGCTACCGCCTACGTCACCAACTACAGCTCGGGCACGGTGACCCCGATCCGGACCGCCACCAACACCGTCGGCACGCCGATCACGGTCGGAGGCGGCCCGGACGGCATCGCGATCACGCCGGACGGCAAGACCGCCTACGTCACCAACATGGGCTCGGGCACGGTGACCCCGATCCGGACCGCCACCAACACCCCCGGCACGCCGATCACGGTCGGAAGCAACCCGCACGGCATCGCGATCACGCCGGACGGCACGACCGCCTACGTCACCAACTACAGCTCGGGCACGGTGTCCCCGATCCGCACCGCCACCAACACCGCCGGCACGCCGATCACGGTTGGAAACAACCCGTACGGCATCGCGATCACCCCGGACGGCACAACCGCCTACGTCACCAACACCGGCTCCAGCACGGTGACCCCGATCCTGACCGCCACCAACACCCCCGGCACGCCGATCACGGTCGGAGGCAACCCGTACGGCATCGCGATCACGCCGGACGGCAAGACCGCCTACGTCACCAGGGACGGCTCGGACACGGTGACCCCGATCCGGACCGCCACCAAAGCCATCGGTACGCCGATCACGGTCGGAGACGGCCCCCTTAGCATCGCGATTACCCCGGGCGGCAAGACCGCCTACGTCACCAACTCCGGCTCGGGCACGGTGACCCCGATTCGGACCGCCACCAACACCGCCGGTACGCCGATCACGGTCGGAGACGGTCCCGTTGGCATTGCGATCACGCCAGACGGCAAGACCGCCTACGTCGCCAACGAACACTCGGGCACGGTGACCCCGATCCGGACCGCCACCAACACCGCCGGCGCGCCCATCACTGCCGGAACCAGAACCAGGGAGATCGCGATCACGCCGTAGCGATCCGGCCGCTCAGCTGGCAACCGGCCACGACAGGGCGTGCCTGCCGTTCCAGATCCACCGCCGACCGTGGCGGCGTCGTTCCAGGCCGGTGGCCGGCGAGGTCGAGGTCCAGCCCTTTCCGCGGCGCGCTCGGCCTATCCCGCCCGGAGGCTCATCCGCCGCGGCCGTGGCGCTGTCCGGTCTCGGCGGCGGCGCGGTCCGGGCTCAGGGCGCCACGACGGCGGACGGACGTCGACGATGCGGTCGAAACGGGCGATCCGCAGCGTGCGGAGGGGCTGGTCGTTGGGTCGCCAGAGGATGAGCCGGGTGCTGGATGCCG
Source organism: Candidatus Limnocylindrales bacterium (assembly GCA_036508975.1). GTDB lineage: Bacteria > Chloroflexota > Limnocylindria > Limnocylindrales > CSP1-4 > CAIXZV01. The sequence goes on along the minus strand of DATCGK010000363.1, from coordinate 1,053 downwards.
CCGCCTGGCCGCGGAGGTCGAGCAGGAGCCTGGTCGCCGCTGGGCCGAGGAACGTCGTGCCGCGCAGGTCAAACACGAGAGTGGTGTCCGGGCGGAGCAGCGCGACGAGGGCGGCCTTGAGTTCCCGGTGGCGGGCTTCGAGGTCGCCGACGAGCGGCGCGACGGTGGTGCGCCCGGCGAGGGCGCGGCGCCGGGACCGGCCGATGGACAGGGTGCGGAGGGGGTTCAGAGGCTTCGTCATATAGGTCCGTCTCTGCGGTGGCGCCCGCCTCGGGCGACCTAGCGGCGTCGGCCGGGGGCGCGGGAGGGCACGAGGGGCCGGGGTCGTTATGCAGCCGCCCAACGGGGGGCCTTGTGGGCGTCCCGGGCGGTCCTGCCGCGACTTCGCGAACGCTACCAGCCAGCGGTGGCGGCGACGGGACGGCGCGCCCGGGCGGGGAGTGGGCCGAGGTCCGGCCCGGCGCGGGGCCATGACGATCGCGTGATCAGGTCGTCGAGCAGGGCGGAGACGCCTCGTTGGAACTGTCGCCGTGGCCCGATAACTTCTCCCTATCGGGCCACGAACGGCGAGGCCCAACGGGAGGCCATGAGCGTGACGACGACCGAGCTACGGCTGTGGAAAGGACGGCGGCGCAAGCCGCAAGCCGCCGCCGCCCAGACTGGCGCTCCCGTCCTCGACTAGAGGCGCGGGGGAGATAGTGATGGCGGACCGGGCCGGTCCGTGTCCCTGCATCCGGTAGGGACGTCCGAAGGGTGTAGGGGCTTGAGGAACAACGGGTGCGCCTGGATATAAACCGGCATAGATCTACCGGGAACCGGCGCCGGCTTCACGACACCCCCGCCGCGACTGAGCGCGAGCGATGGACGGCCGTACGCTCTAGGGCGATGGCGCCACTGTCCCGCACCCGCCGACAACACCCAGCCCCTTCGCGGGCAGCACCCCTGTGGCCGGCGTGGTTGAGGGCTAGTTGTGGCACGGTCGTCGTCCGGTACGGAAGCCCACGGCTTCTCGGCGGTGGCATCTCGCTGTCGGCGGCGGGACGGTAGCGCGGT
>DATCGK010000362.1:0-2264 GCA_036508975.1 Candidatus Limnocylindrales bacterium | reverse complement strand
GCGCCGAGGCGGTCGTCGCGGTCCGACCCGATCGACGCCGGCCCTATCTCGCGTAACGCTCGATGCCGTCGAGCTCGTCGAAGGCGCGGTCGAAGGTCAGGATCCGGTCCACGCCCCGCCGGCACGCGATGGATCGCCGCTCCGTGCCGGCCATCGCCAACCGGGCTCAGGGCGCGAGGCGCTTGTACCTGATGCGGTGGGGCTGGTCGGCCGCGGCACCAAGCTCCCGGTGGCGGTACTCCTCGTACTCCGTGAAGTTGCCCTCGAACCAGCGAACCACGCTGTCGCCCTCGAAGGCCAGCACGTGGGTCGCGATCCGGTCCAGGAACCAGCGGTCGTGGCTGATCACCACGGCGCATCCCGGGAAGGACTCGAGACCGGCCTCGAGCGCGCGAAGCGTGTCCACGTCCAGGTCGTTGGTGGGCTCGTCGAGCAGCAGGACGTTGCCCCCCGACTTGAGCAGCTTGGCCAGGTGCACCCGGTTCCGCTCGCCGCCGGACAGCTTGCCGCACAACTTCTGCTGGTCCGTGCCCCTGAAGTTGAAGCTGGACACGTAGGCGCGGGCCGGGAGCTCACGGTTGCCGACCTTGATGAACTCGACACCGCCTGCGATCTCGTCGAAGACCGTCCGGTCCGCCTGCAGGTCGTCGCGCTCCTGGTCCACGTAGCTGAGCTGTACCGTGTCGCCGACCTGGATGCTGCCGCCGTCGACCGGTTCCTGCCCGAGGATCATCCGGAACAGCGTCGTCTTGCCGGCGCCGTTGGCGCCGATGATGCCCACGATGCCGGCCCGCGGCAGCGAGAACGTCAGGCCGTCGATCAGGAGCTTGTCGCCGAAGGCCTTGCGCAGGTCCCTGACCTCGATGACCGTGTCGCCCAGGCGCGGGCCCGGCGGGATGGCGATCTCCAGCTCCCGGCCGCCACCCTTGTCGGCCTGGGCCTCGGCGAGGAGCGTCTCGTAGGCGCCGAGGCGGGCCTTGCCCTTGGCCTGCCGTGCCCGCGGGGCCAAGCGCACCCACTCGAGCTCGCGCGCCAGGGTCCGCTGCCGGGCGTCGCTGGTCTTCTGCTCCAGCGCCAGCCGGGCCAGCTTCTGCTCCAGCCAGCCCGAGTAGTTGCCCTCGAACGGGATCCCGCGACCGCGGTCGAGCTCGAGGATCCACTGGGCGACGTTGTCGAGGAAGTACCGGTCGTGCGTGATCGCGACGACGGTGCCCGAGTACTCCTGCAGGAAGCGTTCCAGCCACCAGACGGACTCGGCGTCGAGGTGGTTGGTCGGCTCGTCGAGCAACAGGAGGTCCGGGTGCCGCAGGAGCAGGCGGCATAGCGCGACGCGGCGCTTCTCGCCCCCGGACAGCGTGGTGACTTCGGCATCGTCGGGCGGGCACCGAAGGGCGTCCATCGCGATGTCCACGTTTCGTTCCAGGTTCCACGCGTCGGCCGCGAGGATCCTGTCCTCGAGCGCGCTCTGCTCGGCGCCGATGGCCTCGTAGTCGGCGTCGGGCTCGGACCACCTGGCCATGACCGCGTTGTAGCCGTCGATCAGCGCCTGGACCTCGGCGACGCCGTCCATGACGTTGCCCTTGACGTCCTTGGCCGGGTCCAGCTCCGGCTCCTGGCTGAGGTAGCCCACGGTGAAGCCGGGCGTCAGGCGAGCCTCGCCGCTGAACCCGTCGTCGAGGCCGGCCATGATCCGCAGGAGGCTGGACTTGCCGGCGCCGTTGGAGCCGATGACGCCGATCTTCGCGCCCGGGTAGAACGAGATCGAGATGTTCTCCAGCACCGTCCGATCGGGCGGGTAGTGCCGGGCGAGCTTGTAGGTGGTGTAGATGAACTCATGGGCCATGGTGTGCCAAGGGTACCGGCTCCCGGACGTGTGCCGGCTCCCGGACGAGTGCCGGTGCCCCGACGGGTCCGGGCGTGCCCGTGACCCGGACCCTGCCTCGCCGTCCCGCCCCGGGATCCCCTGGATACGGCCGACGTGAGGTCAAGTTCGGCTGCGTCCCGACATGATCGTTTCATGTTCGCATCACGCACTTCGCCGGCGCATACGCCGCGGGGCTCGGTCGCTATGGGGGCCGGTGATCGCGTCATGTGCGGGAATGGCCCGAAGGATCGCACCCGGTCGTCGTACGGGCCACTTGGCGCACCTTGCGGCCGGGCGAACGCTGAGCGTGCACATGAAACGATCACGCGGGACCTGGACGACCGCGGCGGCACGAGGCATGCGGCTGCGGGCCTGGGATGGCTCCTTGGGTCGCGGCACC
>DATCGK010000361.1:0-2058 GCA_036508975.1 Candidatus Limnocylindrales bacterium | reverse complement strand
CGCGCCGTGGGCGCCGACGAGTTCGAGGTCGAGGTCCACGGGATGGACGTCTACGACCCCGCGACCGGCGAGGTCACCTCCGACGACACCGGCCAGATCGCCGCGTGGTTGCTGGATCAGGACTATGACCGGCGCTCGTTCCTCGTCAGCCAGGCGTTCTTCCCGGGCGCCTCCGGCACCGCCGACCCGTGGGAGCGGCTATCGCGCGCGTTGCGCGGCTGGGTGGATCCGGACGCCTTCGAGATGCTCCGCGGCACGACGTCCCTGCCGTTCCGGGCCGGAAGGGAGCGCCGGGTCGCCGTCAAGATCATCGACTTCCGCGGCAACGAGGCGATCCGCATCCTGGATTTGCCGGCGTGACGCGCTCAGGCCTCCGGCTCATGGCCAATACCGCCGCCGACGAACGAAGGGTGCCCTTTCGGATCAGATCTGAGCGGAGCCTTCACTGGCCCGTAGTCCGGGCGAGTTGAGATGGCCATCGTCGTCGACGAACCGATCATCAACCTGCCGTTCAGCGAGCCGACACGCCACTACCGGATGCGCGGCGGACAGGCAGAGCTCGTGGACGCGCGGCGCCCGTCCGGGTTCACTCCAGGCCTCCGCACGCGGGGCGGGCAGGGCACGCTCCTCGAGGAGGAGTACGTCGAGCTGCCGGTCGTCAACGACATCCGGGAGCGCGTGCGCCGCTGGCGCGAGGCCGGCCATCCGGGGGCGAGCCGCACGACGCTCGACCTCCTGCGGCACTGGCAGGCCACCGGGCGTGAGCGGCCGCTCTTCTTCTGCCAGCTGGAGGCGGCGGAGACGGCGATCTGGTTGGCCGAAGGACCCGTCGCGGAGACCTCGCGCCTGCCGATCGAGGCGCAGGAACGGTATGCCCGGCACTGCTTGAAGATGGCGACCGGCGCCGGCAAGACCGTCGTCATGGCGATGCTCATCGCCTGGAGCGTCCTGAACAAGGCGCGCCAGCCGCAGGACCGCCGGTTCAGCGACGCGGTCCTGGTGGTCTGCCCGAACCTGACGGTCAAGGAGCGGCTGGCCGTCCTGCACCCGGCCGACCCGGCCAACTACTACGAGGCCTTCGACCTGGTGCCCCCGGGGTTGCGCGCCGCGCTCCTGGGCGCGCGCGTTATGGTCACCAACTGGCACGTGCTGGGCGTCCCGGACGATGTCCGGCGTCGCGGGATCGTGCAGCGTGGCCGGCCCTCGGCGGGGGCGTTCGCCAACCTCGTCCTACGGGCGGACCTGGGATCGAAGGGCAACCTGCTCGTCATCAACGACGAGGCGCACCACGCCTGGCGCGCCGCCGCCCGAGCGCCGGAGTCGGTGGCGGGGCTCGCCGGCGAGCTCGCGACGGTCGGCCGTCTCTCGGACGAGGAAGAAGAGGCCCGCGTCTGGCTCAGCGGGCTGGCGCTCATCCACGAGGCGCGCGGGATCAACCGCGCGCTCGACTTCTCGGCAACCCCATACTACCTGTCCGGTTCCGGCCACGCCGAGGGCCAGCCGTTCGGCTGGATCGTCTCGGACTTCAGCCTCCTCGACGCGATCGAATCGGGGATCGTGAAGGTGCCGCGGATCCCGGTGGACGACAACTCCGGCGATCCGGACCCGCGCTACCTCGACCTGTGGGAGCGGGTGAAGGGCAAGCTCCCGAAGCGCGCCCGCGGCGGCGAACCCAGCCTCTCGCGCGACGACCGGCTGCTCGACGAGATCGAGGGCGCGTTGGCGACGCTCGCGTCCGCGTGGAAGCGCGAGTTCGATCGCTGGGAGGCGGAGGGTCGGCTCGTGCCGCCGGCGATGATCGTCGTCTGCGACCAGACCTCGACCGCGGAGCGGGTCGCTGCCTACCTGGCCCGCGGGTCAGTTCTGCCCGAGCTGGCGAACGTGCCCGGCCAACCGGAATGGACGCTTCGCATCGACTCGGCGCTGCTCGCGAAGGCTGAGGAGGCCCTGGATACCCGCCAGACAAAGGAACAGGCGGCCGAGGCGCTCCGGTTGCGAGTCGCGACGGTTGGCAAGCCCGGCCAGCCCGGCGGCGATGTCCGCTGCGTGGTATCCGTC
>DATCGK010000360.1:0-4372 GCA_036508975.1 Candidatus Limnocylindrales bacterium | reverse complement strand
CAACCCGGCGAACCATCGCGACCCGGTCCGCATGGTGGAGCAGGCGGTCCGCTTCGCGGGCCTCGCGCCCAACATGCAGGTCAAGTTCCCCGCCACCGCCGCCGGCATCGAGGCGATCGAGGAGGCGACCTTCCGCGGCGTCAGCATCAACGCGACCGTCTCGTTCACGGTCCCGCAGGCGCTGGCCGCGGCGGAGGCGGTGGAGCGCGGCCTCGCCCGGCGCACGGCTGCGGGCCAGGACACGGCCTCGATGTCGCCGATCGTGACGATCATGATCGGGCGGCTCGACGACTGGATGAAGGTGCTCGTCGAACGCGACAACATCGCGCTCCACCCCGACGCCCCGAACTGGGCAGGGATCGCCGTGTTCAAGCGGGCCTACGCGATCTTCCGCGAGCGTGGCTACCGCTCGCGGCTCCTGGCGGCCGCATACCGCCACCGACTCCACTGGACCGAGCTGGTCGGCGGCGAGATCAGCCACACGTTCCCGCACGCCTGGCAGGTCCGCTTCAACAACAGCGGGATCGTGCCCGTGGCGCGGATGGACGTGCCCGTCGACCCCGCGCTGGTCGACGACCTCTACCAGCGAATCCCGGACTTCCGCCGGGCGTACGATCCCGACGGGATGACGCCCGCCGAGTTCGAGTCGTTCGGAGCCAGCGCACGGACGCTGCGCGGCTTCATCAAGTCCTACCACGATCTCCAGGGTGCGATCCGTGACATCGTCCTGCCCGACCCGGACGTCCGACACGCCTGAGCCTGTCACTCACCGCCCCGACGGAAAGCGAGAGCCGCAATGACCACCGAGATCGCGCAGCCCGCGACGCTCGCGATCCTGTCCCACTGGATCGACGGCCGCCCCGTCGAGGTCCTGCCCGAGCAGGCCGAGCCCGTCTACAACCCGGCCACCGGTCTTGTCATCGGCCGCGTTCCCCGCGGTGGTGCCGCCGAGGTCGACGCCGCGGTCGCCGTCGCTCTCCCTGTTCTTCCCCGGCAACAGCTAGGCCCTCGCCGTCGAGCGTTCCAAGGACCCGATGGGGCGCCAGCTGGCGGCGCCCACCGGGCGTCCAGGCCACTCCGTGTCGTCCAAGGAGGCGAAATCACATGACTGCTGCCCCCAGGGTGCGACTCACCACGGCCCAGGCCCTCGTGCGGTGGATGGTCGCCCAGCGATCCGAGCTCCTCGACGGGACCGAAGTTCCACTCTTCGCGGGCGTGTTCGGGATCTTCGGCCACGGCAACGTGTTGGGACTCGGCACGGCGCTCGACGCCGTCAGGGACACGTTGCCCACCTGGCGTGGCCATGCGGAGGAGGGAATGGCCCTCGCGGCCGTCGCCTATGCCAAGGCGATGGATCGGCGCCAGGTCATGGTTGCCACCTCGTCGGTAGGGCCCGGCGCCCTCAACATGGTCACGGCCGCGGGGACCGCCCACGCCAACCGCCTGCCAGTCCTGCTGCTGCCCGGTGACACGTTCGCCGGACGAGCACCGGACCCAGTGCTCCAGCAGGTCGAGCAATTCGGTGACCTTACGACCAGCGTCAACGATGCGTTCCGCCCCGTCTCCCGGTACTTCGACCGCATCATGCGCCCCGAGCAGCTGCTAGCGGCACTTCCGCAGGTCGCGCGGGTGCTGACGGACCCAGCCGACGCCGGCCCCGTCGTGCTCGCGCTGCCTCAGGACATACAGGCCGAGGCGTTTGACTTCCCCGAAGCCCTGTTTGCAACGCGGACGCACCGCGTGCCCCGGCCTCGCGGGGATGCGCTAGCGCTCGACGAGGCGGCGGCGATCCTGCGCGCGGCCGAACGCCCCCTCCTCGTGATCGGTGGCGGGGTCCGCTACTCGGGTGCAGGCGTCGTCGCCCGCACCTTCGCCGAGGCACACGCTGTTCCCATGGTTGACACGCCAGCCGGTCGCACCTTGGTCTCCCACGACCATTCGCTGTACGGGGGACCGCTCGGGATCATCGGCTCCACATCGGCCAATAACCTGGCGGCTGCAGCGGATGTCGTCCTTGCGGTCGGCACCCGGCTGCAGGATTTCGCGACGGGGTCGTGGACCGTCTTTGCGCCTGAGATGCGTCTAGTGTCGGTTAACGCCGCGCCGTTCGATGCAGTCAAGCACGGTGGGCACGCCATCACCGGCGACGCGCTGGCCAACATCGAGGAGCTCGAGGTACGTCTCCGCGGCTGGCGTGCCGCGAGCGCCTGGACTGCGCGCGCGGCCGTTGAGCGGGCAGGCTGGGACGCTCACGTCGACCGGCTACGGGCGGGGGCAGCGCCGGACGGTTCCCTAACCTACGCGCAGGTGGTCGGCGTTGTGAATGACGCGAGCGGGTCCGAGGACTACGTGATTGGCTCGTCGGGCGGCATTCCGGGCGAGCTCCACGGCGGTTGGCGCGCAGTCGAGCCCAGGACGGGCGGACCCACGGCCGGCGCGACGATGGACCTCGAGTATGGCTTCTCGTGCATGGGTTACGAACTCTCCGGCGCGTGGGGCGCCGCGATGGCCCGCGGCCGCACCCACCCCGGCGGTTTGGTGACCGCGCTGCTTGGCGACGGCTCCTACCTGATGCTAAATTCTGACCTCTACTCGGCTGCGTTCACTGGGACGCCGTTTGTTGCGGTCGTTGCCGACAACGACGGATACGCGGTAATCCACCGCCTCCAGACTGGTCAGGGCGCCCAGGGTTTCAACAATCTGCTCACCGACGCGGCCGGCCCGGGTGCCGTCGATCGACCGCTCCGCGTCGACTTCGCAGCCCACGCGGCCGCGCTCGGGTGCGCCGTGGAGGTGGTTCGGCCGGATGGCAGCTCCGACGACCTGCGGGCGGCCTACCTGCGGGCTAGGAAGACAGCCGTCAACACCCGCCGCCCGGTTGTCGTCCTGTGCCGCGTCGACCAGTCAGCCTGGACCGACGCCGGAGCCTGGTGGGAGGTCGGTGTCCCGGAGTACCTCTCCGGTCGCGGCCCATACGCCCAGGGCAAGGACCGCCAGCTCCGGATCACTAGCCACGGCTGAGTCTCGGGGCCTCCGGCTCAACTCTCGTCGGGACGGGTCAGGCCTCCGCAGCGATGATCTCCGCGATCGTGACGCGGCACCCCTCGCGGGCGCTCCTCGCCGCCGCTCCACGATGCGCTGGACCGCGAGCCCGTCGGCGAAGTCCGGAGTCGCCATCGTCCCGCTCGCGATCGCCGTCACGAAAGGCGCGTGCCTGAAAGTCCTTCGCGCAGAACACGTCCTTGAGGGTGAGATGGACCGGGGTACGACGGACACCGTCGAGGTCGGGGATCGGCAGCTCACGAATCACCGGCTCTCCGGTCCGCGCTTCATCGACGCGGTGGCACGTCGTTCCAGTCGCAGACGTGGTGGAGCGTTCCGTCGAGCCCTGCAGCTCCACATCGCGTGTCGCTGCCCGAATTCGGCCGGCTCGTAGGCCCCCGCAGAGACATGGAGCGACCCCGTGGCGCCGTTCTCGAACTAGAGGAGGATCATCGCGGAGTCCTCTCCCCGCGGGAAGTCGCCGGCATCGGGTCGCGTCCCCCGTCGGACGGATTGGCCAAACACCGCCGCGTCACAGCCTCGATGTCGCCGAAGAACGAGCGGGCGAGGTAGGCCCAATGGGAGCCGAGATCGCCCGCGACGGCGCCCACGCCAGAGACGTCGAGGTCGAACGCCACTCGTAGTCCCCGTTTCCCCCGTACCGGGCGAAGTAGCGCCTGTTCAGGTGGTACGGTCGCCAGAGGTACCCATCGTCCACCAATTCCTTAAGGTACCGAATCGCAGGCATATAGCCGTACGTGAACGGCCCCAGCGTGATGACGCCGGCGCGGTCTGCGGCCTCGGCCGACCTCCTCGCCTCTGTGGACGACATCCCCAGACGCTTCTCGCAGAGGACGTGGAGCCCACACTCCAGCGCCGCCATCGTGATCGGATAGTGGTATCGGTTTGGGGCGGCGACGATGACGGCGTCCAAGCGCTCCGAGTCCAGGATCTCCTCGATCGTGGCAAAGGCACGCGGAATATGCCAGCGCCTCGCGAATTCCTGAGTGTGGTCCATGCGGCTCCCGACGGCGCAGCGGACGTCCGCGAGTGGGTGCCCAGTGAGCGCCCGTAGGTACATGGCGTCTGCCCACCAGCTGGTGCCGACGACGCCGACGCGGACCTTGTCGCTCACGGGTACCTCCGAGAAGGGGCGCGGGAGGGCTGCGAAAGTCCGGCGCGGCAGGCGAGCGGTGGACTCTCGGCGCGGCCGAGACGGCGTCAGACGCCGATCGAGTGCAGATACTCGCGGTTGCGGCGAGCGCTTTCGCGTGGGTGGCCCATGCCGGGGACCACGTCCTGCTCCACGACGATCCAGCCCTCGTAGTCG
>DATCGK010000359.1:0-43380 GCA_036508975.1 Candidatus Limnocylindrales bacterium | reverse complement strand
GTGCGGGACGCGGAACAGGCCGTGGCGCAGGGCCCACCAGCCGAACCGGAGCATCGGCCCGACCCGCATGGACCCGCCGCCCGCCGCCGGGTTCGGCACCTCGCCGCGCGCCAGCGCCGCATCGACCTCGTGCACCCAGACGGGCCAGCCACGCTCCCGGCGCGCCCGCTCGGCGAAGCCCACGTGGTCGCTGTGGCCGTGGGTCAGCACGATCGCGCGGACGTCGCCCAGCCCGAGCCCGATCGCCGCCAGCTCCGGCACCACACGGCTCCAGAGTCCCGGGGCGCCCGCGTCGACGATCGTGACCTCGCCGCCCTCCTCCACGAGGTAGGCGTTGACGATGCTGTCGCCGCCGACGCGGCGGATGCGTGGGGCGATCTCTGCCATCCGCGGAGCATATCGAACGCGGGCGCATCGGCCGTCCGGCGAGCCTGGCTGCCCCCGGCGACCCTTCCGGCCAACAGGCTACTTTCACCGAACACGTTTGCCGCCGGAGCCGCTACACTCCAACACCATGACCGTCTCGAACGACATCGACCTCGCCCAGCTCCTCGCCGACACGGAAGCCGAGATCCTGCGCGTCGTGAGCGACCGGGACGCGTCCACCGTCGGCGTGTACGAGATGATCCGGTACCACCTCGGGCTGGACGGGTCCGACGGACCGCGCGGCAAGCGGATGCGCCCGCTGCTGGGCCTCCTCGCCTACACCTCGATCGCCGGGGACCACCATGCCGCCCTGCCCGGGGCCGCAGCCGTGGAGCTGGGGCACAACTTCAGCCTGGTCCACGACGACATCGAGGACGGGGACGTCGAGCGGCGGCACCGCGCCACCCTCTGGGCGCTGCACGGCGTGCCCCAGGCCATCAACACGGGCGACCTGATCTTCAGCCTCTCGCGCGTCGCGCTCCACCGCCTCACGGACCTGGGCTTCAGCGATGCGAAGGTCCTTCGCCTCATGCGCCTCTACGACGAGACGTGCGTGATGCTGTGCGAAGGGCAGTACATCGATATCGCCACGTCCGCGTCCGACCAGCCGATGACGGTCGAACTCTACTTCGACATGATCGGGCGCAAGACGGCCGCGCTGATCTCTGCCTCGATCGAGGCGGGCGCCCTGCTGGCAACCGACGACGAGGCGGTCATCACGGGCTACCGCCGGTTCGGCTGGTCCCTGGGCCTCGCGTTCCAGCTCAACGACGACCTGCTTGGGATCTGGGGGCAGGAGCAGAAGACCGGCAAGGTGCCGACGGACGTCGCGCGCCACAAGAAGACGTTGCCGGTGCTGTACGCGTTCGAGCACGCCACGCCAGTGGACCGCGAGCGGCTGGCGGCGCTGTACGCGAAGGCGGATGTCGAGCCCGCCGAGATCGACGAGATCGTCTGCATCCTCGAGCGCACGGGCGCCCAGGACTTCACCCGGGGAGAGGCGCATCGCCACCGGGACGCCTGCCTGGCGGAGCTGGACGGCCTCCGTGTCGTGGGCGACGCGGCGCGCGAGCGGCTCGCAGCGATCATCCACTCGGTGATCAGCGCCTAGGGTCAGGCCGAACTTCCGGGGATTCCTCCGGCTTGGATCCGCTAACTGCGCCCGCGCCGTCCCGTCAGCCGCTCAGCGCCGAAGTAGACACGCCAACGTAGCGAAGTCGATGCGCACCCGGCCGCTCGGACGTCGATCCTAGGACCTAGCCGAAAGGGAGGGTGACCCATGCTCCGCTATCGCTCGCTTGCGCGGTTCGCGGCGCTCGGCATCTTGGTGATGTCACTCAACGCGGGCGCGACACCCGTGGCCGCAGCCGATGGGGTCGATTCGACCCGCGAGGAGGTTGGCGTGGTGCCAGACCCGTCGGACGTCGACCAGATCCCGCCGCGATAGCGCGGACAAGGCTTGCTGATGAGCTCGCGCCGCTCCAAGCCCAACTCCGCGTACAGTACCCGGAGACCTTCGGTGGCCTCTGAACCGACGATTCGGGCGAGCCCCACATCGCGATTGCCGGTGACGACCCAGCCCTCGAGGCGACGGTGAGCGCAAAGGCGTCGCGCCCGGCAATCTTCGAGCACGTCCGGTTTAGCGAGCGGGCGCTCAACCAGGTCATGGAGCGCGTCGAGGAGTCCGTGCAGAACAGCATCGCCGGCGATGGCTCGATGATCATCGCCGGCGTCGAGGTCGAGATGGTCTTCTCCTCGATCCAGGATAACGTCGTCCACTTCAAGATCCTGTCTGGTTCCGATTCCGACAAGGCAGCCCTGGCCGCGCAGTTTGGTCCGGCAGCCGATTTCGGTCCGACGACCGAGAGAGTTCACCCCGTCGCTTGTACCGGGCGCACAAACCTGCGGTAAGCCCGTCCGCGGCGGCACACAGCTCTACGCTGACGGCGGTGCGAAGGCGTGCACGTCTGGCCTCGGGATGCGAACCGTCGCACTGCCCTTGACGTACTACGTGACGTCAGCGGGACACTGCTGGGGACAGCCTGCAGGCGGCCCTCTCTACAAGCGCTACCACCCGTCGTCCCACTACCTGTCGAACACTCAGACCCAGCCGCACCTCTACCAGTCCGGCACTGACGTCATGTGGATCCAGGTGGCCGCGGCCGATGCGACCAACTGGATCTACTACAGCACGACGTCGGTCCGCGTCGTCACGAGCGAAGAGTCCATCTCAGGCGAGGTGCTCGGCGAGCAGGTGTGCAGTTCGAAGATGTCAGGCAACGACTGCGGCACCCTCTCCAGCCTGAACGTGTGCTCCTCGGGCATCTGCAGTCTCCGGCTCGCGACCGCGCAGTCCGCCTGCCCGGGCGACAGCGGCTCGGCGGTCTACCAGGTGACGTCAGGCAGCAACGTCAAGGGGCTCGGCTGGATGTCCGGGATGACGACCGGCACATACCCGTGCCCGAACGGCATCGACCACGCGGGTTCGTCGAGCGTCTACTCGGCAACCGGCGAGGTCGCGATTGACGCGCCCTGGGCCACGGTGCTCACGACGAACCCCTGACCGGCTGCGAATCTGCCGGCAATCGCCGGCATTCCTCAGAACGGGTTGGCGACGAAGACGGTCACGCCGTTACCCCGGCATGCTGCCGGGAGGTCGGCACCGAGCAGGTCGCGGACTCGGTTGTCGTCGGCGGCGATGCCGACCATGCGCACCGGCCCGTTGACAGTCGCGATTGCTCGCCCGTGGTATGTGAGGGCGGCCCCGTCGAAGGCGGTTCCCTCGGGCCATACAACGAGGAGGCGCCCTGCGTCGGTGTCGACATACACGCAGTCACCCTCGTGGCGGAGGGTCCCGATCGTCGGGTCGGGGATCGGGAAGCCGATCGAGCCGTTGTAGATCGGATAGACGGGCAGGCCGGTCGAAATGGGTCCCGCCGCGCAGCCCGCAAGCACGGCAGCCACTGTCAGCGCGAGGGCGGCGATCAGGCGCGTCCTGGTCCTCATGAATCCCTCTCCTCTGCACGCAACGCGTGCAGTGTCGTCGCGTCGAGATCGTCGCCCCTGGCGGCACCGGCATCGTCGAGGACGCGGAGAGGACCGGGCGTCCTGGGGACCACGACGATCTGCCGCCCGGGCGAACCATTCGCCGGGCGATTCTCGTCCTGGCCGGACTGCTGCGTGCCGTTGCCCGCCATCTGCCACCACCCTCAGCCGCTGGACGGCTGAACCGGACGCCCCTCGGCGCATCTTTGGCATACGCGCGAGCGCCTGACAAGGGTCCATGGGCACCCGATCGACCGGGGCAGCCGCAGGTCGGTAGCCGGCGCATGACCAGACGACGCTCCTGGACCGGATTTGTTGCTGCGAGTGCGGAAGAGTCCCCCTACGCGTCCCCGCCGTCGGACGGCTCGTCGTCCACGGTCCTCTCCCGCACGACCAGCACCTTGCCCACGCGCCGGCCGTCGGTCGTCTCGACCGTGAGGCGCAGCCCCTCCAGGCGGATCTCGTCGCCCGGAACCGGCACACCGCCGATGCGGTGGTAGACGAAGCCGCCGACCGTGTCGTACTCGTCCTCGTCCTCGAGCGTGACCCCCATTTCCCAGAGGTCCAGCAGGTCGTCGATGGACGCCCGCCCGTCCACGCGGACCCGGTCCGCATCCAGCATCTCGACGAGCGGCTCCTCCTCGTCGTACTCATCCTGGATCTCGCCGACGATCTCCTCCAGCAGGTCCTCGATCGTGACCAGGCCCGCCGTGCCGCCGTACTCGTCGAGGACGATGGCGATATGCACCTTGCGCCGCTGGAACTCGTGGAGCAGGTCGTCGATGGACGTGGACTCCGGCACGAAGACGGGGGCTCGCAGCATCGCCCGCAGGCTCGATCGCGCGGCCGCATCGGACTTGAGCAGCGGGAGCAGGTCCTTCGCGTAGAGGATTCCGACGACCTCGTCCAGCGATGACTCGTAGACGGGCACGCGGGAGTGCCCCTCCGCGATGATCGTGTCGATCGCCTCGTCGAACGTGGCCGACACGGACAGCCCTGCGATGGCGATGCGCGGGACCATGACCTCGTGGACGCGCCGGCCGCCGAGCTCGATGACCGCGTTGATCATCTGCTCCTCCTCGGCCTCCAGGATCCCCTGCTCGCCGCCGCGCTCCACGATGAGGCGCAGCTCCTGGGCCGTGATCTGGGCCTCCGAGTTGACGTTCGCCCCGAGGGGCCGCGTGATCGCACGGGTGATGGTCGTGAGGAGCGCCACGAGCGGGCGCAGGAGGTGGCCGAGCACGTCCAGCGGCACCGAGAGCGTCAGGGCGAAGCGCTCCGGGTGGGCCAGCGCCAGCGTCTTGGGGACCAGCTCCGCGAACACGATCGTGAACAGGGCGAGGATCACGGTGACGGTGATCAGGGCCACGCCGTGCGCGGCGTCGTGGTCCAGCCCGACGTCGGCGAGCAGCGTCGCCAGCCCATCGGTGAGGCTGACCGCGGCGTACGCCGAGGCAAGGAACCCGATGACCGTGAGGCCGATCTGCGACACGGCAAGGAAGCGGCCCGGATCCGCCAGCAGGTGCTGGACCCGTCGCGCGCCGGGGCGGTCCTCGTCGACGAGCTGCTCGACGCGACTGCGGCGGATCGACACGAGCGCGATCTCGGCCGCAACGAAGACCCCTTCGAGCAGGGTCAGGATCGCCAGGAACAGGATCTGGCCGATGGGCAGGTTCACTCGGCGTCGGCCTCCGGATCGGTGGCCCCGGGGTCTGTGGCCGCGGGCGCGGCATCGGCGGCCCCGGCCGCGGGATCGGCGGCCGCGGGATCGTCCCGCGGTGCGATGGGCCGGATCTCGCGGATCCGCGCCGGCACGCCCACGGCCAGCTTCCCGGCCGGCACGTCCCTGGTCACCACGGCCCCGGCGCCGGTCTTCGAATCGTCGCCCAGGGTGACGGGCGCCCGCAGCATCGTGTCCACGCCCAGGAAGACGCGCTCCCCGATCGTCGTCCGGTGCTTGCGCACGCCGTCGTAGTTGGCGGTGATCGTGCCCGCGCCCACGTTGGTGTCGCGGCCGACGTCCGCGTCGCCCAGGTAGCTGTTGTGGTGCTGGCGCACGTGCTCGCCGAGGCGGCTGTTCTTGATCTCCGCGAAGTTGCCGATCTCGGACCGTGTCCCAACGTGGGCCCCCGGGCGCAGGTGCGAGAACGGCCCGATCGTGACGTCGTCCTCCACGGTGGACCGCTCGACGATGCTGGCCCAGACCGTGCATCGCTCCCCGATGGCGGAGTCGTGGATCTGCGATCCGCTCCCGATGCGTGTCCCGGCGCCCACCGTCGTGTGGCCGCGCAGGATGACGTTCGCCTCCAGGACGACATCTTCGGCCAGGACCACGGCATGGTCCAGGTACACGGTGGACGGGTCCATCATGGTGACCCCGGCCCGCATCCAGCGGTCGTTGGTCTCGACCCGCATGTCCCACTCGGCGCGGGCCAGCTGCGAGCGATCGTTGATCCCGGTGAGGCGCCCGTCGTCATCCACGTCCAGCGCCGCCACCAGGCGCCCGTCCTCGCGCGCGAACGCGACGAGGTGCGTCAGGTAGAGCTCACCCGTCGCGGGCGAGGGGCGCAGGTCGCCGATCCGCCGCCGGAGCCAGGCGGCATCGATCGCGTACAGCCCGGCGTTGACCTCGCCGATCTGGAGCTCCTCCTCGGTGGCGTCCTTCTCCTCGACGATCCGCTCCACGGTCCCGCCGTCGTTGCGGACGACGCGGCCAAGGCCGGTCGGGTCGATGGCGGCGACCGAGACGAGGGCGATCGCGGCGTGGTCCATGGACCGCGCCTCGAGCAGCGACGACAGGAGCTTCGCGTCGACCAGCGGCACGTCGCCGGAGAGCACCAGGACCTCCTCGACGTCGTCGCCGAGCACGGCCAGGGCGGCCCGGAGCGCGTCGCCGGTACCGCGCGGGACGTCCTGGAGGGCCGTGTCGGCCACCGCGGCAACGGCGTCCCGGACCTGCTCCGTGACCGGGGAGTAGACGACCAGCGGCCGCGTGCCCGTGGCGGCAACCGCGGCGTCCAGCACGTACTCGATCATCGGCCGACCGCACAGCGCGTGAAGGACCTTGGGGGTCCCGGACTTCATGCGGGTGCCGAGGCCAGCCGCGAGCACGATCGCGACCGTGCGACGCACGGGCGTGCCGGGACTGGGGGGGATCACGGGCGGCGCCGCGGTGATCGTGTTCGGGTCACCGCATGGGCTGCGGCGCCGGCGCCCGGGGAGGTGTCGGTGTTCGTCATCTGAAGGCGTGGCTGATTCTGCTGGGGGTCGGCGGGGGTGTCAACCGGCGGCGTGCACCGGCTGGCGGACGGACACTACCCCACCCCGCCCGGCAGGACCTTCAGCGAGCCATCCGCCGGGCGATCGCCTCGATCTCCACGAGGCCACCCTTGGGCAACTCGGCGACCGCCACGGTCGAACGGGCAGGCGGCGGATCCGGCATGAACCGGCCGTAGACCGTGTTGACGGCGGCGAAGTCGCCCATGTCGGCGAGGAAGATCGTCGTCTTCACGACGTCCGCCATCGTCAGCCCGGCGGCTTCCAGGACGGCGGTGAGGTTCTGCATGGAGCGCTCCGCCTGGGCCTCCACGCCCTCCACGAGGACGCCCGTGGCAGGATCCAGGCCCAGCTGGCCGCTGCAGAAGACAAGGCCGTCGAAGGCGATGGCCTGGCTGTACGGGCCGATGGCAGCCGGCGCACCGGCCGTCGCGATGGCGTCGCGGGTCATGGTTCCCTCCCGAGGTTCGCTGGTTCGGTGGTCCTGGCGAGGATCCGGGCCGCCGCGACGAACGGCGGGCGCGGGCCCGGGCCGATGAGCTCGCCGGCGCCGATCGCGTCGCGGACCCGGTCCGCGGCCACGGCCGCCTCGGCATGGGAAGCATAGAGGGCCCAGAAGGTGGGGCCGGACCCGGACAGGCCAACCGGCCGCCCGAGGAGCCGCAACAGGGCACGTTTGAAGGGCACGAGCGCGGGCTCGACGGCGTTCGCGGCCGGCGCGAGGTCGTTGGCCGCCGCCAGGACTGACGCCCGGGCCATGAGGTCCGCGGCCCGGATGCCTCTCCGAAGCTCCTCGGCCAGGTGGGCGGAGGCCATCCTTGCCGCCCCCCCGCTGGCGCGGGCGCCGGCATCCCAGGCCCGGAAGACCGCCGGGGTCGAGATGGCGACGGCGGGGGTCACCAGCAGGAGGGCCGGGGCGTCCCGAGTGGCCGGGGCGTCCCGAGTGGCCGGGGCGTCCCGATCCGGGGACCCGGTCGCGGCGCGGAGCCAGCCCAGGGGCGCCAGCCGATCCCCGCGTCCCTCGACCAGGGCCGGACCGCCGGCCAGGAAGAACGGCACATCCGAGCCAAGCTCCGCCGCAAGGCGATGGCGAGCCTCCGGGTCAAGCTCCACGCCCCAGGCCTCCAGCGCGGCGTCGACGGCCGCGGCGGCGTCGGACGAACCCCCGGCCAGCCCTGCCGCGACGGGGATGCGCTTCTCGAGGCGTGCGGCGAGCGCGGGCGGGGGCTCGGCGCGGCCCCATTCCGGGCGGGCGTGGCGTCGCGCCGCCTCGATGCTCCGCAGGACGAGGTTGTCGGCAACGGGACCCGGGTCGAAGCCGTTGACGTGGAGCGTGTCCGTGGCGCCCGGTGACAGGATCGACACCGACAGCCAATCGGCGAGGTCGAGCGGCACCATGATGCTGTGCAGGTCGTGGTATCCGTCCGGGCGCAGGCCGAGCACGGCCAGCGTCAGGTTGACCTTCGCGGGGGCGAGTCGAACGACGGGACCGAGGCGGCGCGCGGGGTCCTGCGGGTCGGTCACCGGTCGGTCACCGCGCTTCGGGGATGGGGCCGATGGCCTCGGCGAGCGCCAGCCACTCCCCCACCGCCAGGGTCTGCGGCCGGCGCTCCCCGTCAATCCCGCAGGCCGCGAGGGCGGCGAGCACGCGCTCCCCCGGGATCGGCAGCTGCCGCACCAGGACGTTGTGGATCATCTTGCGCCGCTCGCGGAACCCGGCCTGGACGATACGCCAGAGGTGGTCCTCGGCCTTGGCATCCAGCCGGTCGTCGAGCGGGTACGGCTCCAGGACCATCACCGCGGACTCCACCTTGGGCGCCGGCTCGAACGCGTCGCGGGGCACGCGGAACGCCACCCGGGCGCGGGCGTGGTACTGGACGAAGACCGAGAGGTACGACATGCCACCGGGCGGTGCCGCGATCCGTTCCGCGACCTCGCGCTGGACCATCAGCACCAGGCGCTCCGCGCGGGGCGCGTTGCCCAGCAGCCGGTGCAGGATGGGGCTGGTGATGTGGTACGGCAGGTTGGCCACCACGTCGTATGGGGGCGGCACGAGGTTGACGAGGTCCTGGTCCAGGGCGTCGTCCTCGACCAGGTGGAAGACGCCGGCCTCGGCCTCCGCCGCGAAGCGCTCCCGCAGCACCGAGGCCAGCCCGCGGTCCAGTTCCACGGCCGTCACGTGCGCCCCGGCCGCCAGGAGCCCCCCGGTGAGGAACCCGAGGCCGGGCCCGATCTCGAGGACGCCTCGCGCAGGACCAGGGTCCGCCTCGCGCAGGATCCCCTCGAGCACGTCCACGTCCGCGAGGAAGTTCTGCGAGAGATTGTGGCGGGCGCGCAGGCCGGCCTGTTTCAGGGTTCGCTGGACGAACAGCGGGTCGAGCCGGAGATCGGCCGCGCGTCGCTCGCCGCTCATCGTCGCTCGCCGCTCATCGACGCTCCCAGCTCATCGCTCATCGGGCGACCCGCAGCGAGGGCCGCGCGAGCGGCAGCGAGGGCCGCGCGTCGAGGTCCAGGCCGGCCCGGACGCCCGCCGCGTACCGTCTGGCCCCGGCGGCGCCGATCATCGCACCGTTGTCCGTGCACAGCCCCGGCCGCGGGATGACCATCACGATGCCGCGCGCCGCGGCCTCGCCGCTGATGCGGGCCCGGAGTGCGGCGTTGGCCGCAACCCCCCCACCCATCACGAT
Organism: Candidatus Limnocylindrales bacterium; assembly: GCA_036508975.1. GTDB lineage: Bacteria > Chloroflexota > Limnocylindria > Limnocylindrales > CSP1-4 > CAIXZV01. The sequence continues at coordinate 33,946 of DATCGK010000359.1, read as the reverse complement.
CCCGTGCGCCCCCACCTCTTCTGCCGCCCGGATCGTCTTCGCGGCCAGCACGTCCGTCACCGAGTCCTGGAACCCCCAGGCGAGCTCGGCGATCACGGCATCGGGCAGCGGCCCCTCGCGCTCGTCGGCAGGCAGGCCAGCTTCGGCGCGGGCCACCCCGATGATCCGCCGGGCCGCCGTCTTGAGCCCGGAGAAGCTGACGTCGTAGGTGTCGCGCAGCCAGGCCCGGGGGAAGACCCGATCCTTCGCCACGGCGGCCTCGGCCGCCCGCGAGATCGCCGGCCCGCCCGGGTAGCCCAGGCCCAGCAGGCGCCCGACCTTGTCGAACGCCTCGCCGGCGGCATCGTCGATCGTGCCGCCGAGATACCGGTAGTCGAGGTGGTCCCGCATCTCCACCAGGAACGTGTGGCCGCCCGAGACGACCAGCGCCACCAGCGGGAACGGCGGCAGGTCGCGCTCCGCCTCGCCCGGGTCGAGCAGCCAGCCCGCGTACGCGTGGCCCTCCAGGTGGTTGACGGGCACGAGCGGCTTGCCGTGCGCCCAGGCGATGGTCTTGGCAAAGCTGATGCCCACCAGCAGCGAGCCCGCCAGGCCCGGTCCGTACGTCACTGCCACCGCATCGACGTCCCGCACGGTCACGCCGGCGGTGGCGAGCGCCTCGTCGAGCACCGGCACGATCCAGCGCAGGTGCGCCCGGGCGGCGACCTCCGGCACGATGCCGCCGGTCGGGGCATGGAGCGCCACTTGGCTCGCGACCACGTTGGCGTGGATCCGGCGCCCATCCTCGACCAGCGCGATCGCGGTCTCGTCGCAGCTGGATTCGACGGCGAGCAGGAGCGGGCCGCTCATGCGGGTCCTCGCGGGCGTGCCGCGACGGCGGTACGTACCAGGCCGCTCATGCGGGTCCTCGCGGGCGTGCCGCGACGGCGGGCGACTCACCGTCCAGCCTCGTCTCCGGCCTCTCGTCGGGCTCCGGGGATGGGGCCGGAGCGGCGTCCACGGCCGCGCGCAGGCGGGCGATCCGCTCGCACATCGCCGGGGTTGTCAGCGGCTCGGTCGTCATGATCAGGGCATCTTCCTGGTTGTCGCTGTAGTAGCGGGGCCGGATGCCCACAGGCCGGAAGCCGTACTTCTCGTAGAGGCGACGAGCGGCAAGGTTGGAGAGCCGGACCTCGAGGGTCGCCTCGCGAGCCTGGCGGTCCAGGGCGAGGTCCAGCAGCGCGATGAGCATCCGCTCGCCGATCCGGCGGCGCCGGTATGCCGGGTGAACCGCGAATGTGGTCACGTGCGCCTCGTCCACCATCAGCCAGATCCCGCCGTAGCCCACGATCTGGTCGCCGATCAGCGCCACCAGGTAGTGGGACAGGCGGTTCGACTCCAGCTCCTGGCGGTAGGCCTGCGGCGGCCAGGGGGTGGTGAACGACGCACGCTCGATCAGGTGGACGGCCGGCAGGTCTGCCGCCGTCATCGGCCGAACACGCAGGACGGGCGTGCCGGGATTGCTGGTCGTGCCGGGATTGCCGGGCGTGCCGGGCATGCCGGGCGTGCCGGTCACGGCCGACCCCCTCCGCCGGTGACGTCCACGGCGCTGTCGGGAAGGGCCGTCCGCACGCCGCGCGGCAGCGTCACGTACTCCGGCACTAGCTGCGCCAGGTCGTCGGGATCCCCCGCGGCAAACCGCGCGGCGCCCGCCGCCAGCAGGGCCGCCGCCAGGCCGTCGTGGGCTTGCGCGCCGAGCGCGGACGCCTCCACGGGGGCGCGCCCGTCCAGGTCCACGGCCACCAGGCGCTCGTCGGGACCGAGCTCCGGATGCATGCCGCCGGGCAGGATGAGCGGCGCCACCCCCGGCCGGCTCAGGACGCGATCGGACATGCCCGCCGGCTGCAGCAGCACGAAGGCGACGCGGTCCAGCGCGATGCCCCCCGCCGCCACGGCCGCCGCGGCGGCCTCCAGGAGCGCTCCCCCGGTCGGAACGCCGGCGATCGGCAGGCGGAGCGCATGGGCCAGGCCCTTCGCCGTGGCGATCCCCACCCGGAGGCCGGTGAAGGCGCCGGGGCCCGTCCCCACCACGATCCCGCCCAGCGCCGCCGGCGCCTGGCCCATGTCCGCCAGCAGCGTTTCGATCCGGCCCAGCAGCTCCTCGCCGTGGCGGTAGCCGGCCACCCAACCGCGCTCCTCGACGAGCGTCCCGTCAGGTCCGCCCAGGGCGATCACCGCCCGCGTCGTCGCGGTGTCGATCACGAGGATCCGGCCGGACCCGGCCAGGCCGCTGCCGGTCACGCGACAGCCTCCAGGTAGCGGAGGTAGGCCGGGTCCTCGGATCGCAGCTCGATGCGCCGGGGCTCGTCGCCGGTGCCGTCGATCACGACGTCCAGGCGAGCCGCGGGCAGGGCCGGGCCCAGTCGCTCTCCCCACTCCACGAGGGTCACGCCCTCGGCCTGCCGTTCATCGAGGAGGCCGCCGGCCATCGCGTCCTCGGCATCGTCCAGACGGTAGAGGTCCAGGTGGAACAGCGGGAGCCGGCCCTCGTATTCGGCCATCAGCACGAACGTCGGTGAGCTGACGGTGTCGGTGATCCCGAGGCCGACAGCGAAGCCCTTCGCGAACTGCGTCTTGCCCGCGCCGAGGTCGCCGACGAGACACAGCAGGTCACCGGGCCGGGCGACCGCGGCCAGCCGCTCGGCCAGGGCGCGGGTGCCGGCCGGCTCGTGCGTGACGACAACGCGCTCGCTGCGCAGGGACGTGGACATCGATCCGAGGGTAGCCGAAGCCGCGGACCCACGCGGCTGCTCCAGCCCGTCCAGCCCCGGCGCCTCGGGGCATTCGGGGGCGGCGGAGTCGCGAGATGCCACCGCTGGGCCGCCGGGCACCCAGGTCCTGCCTCATGCCACCGCTGGGCCGCCGGGCACCCAGGTCCTGCCACGTACCAGGGCGACTGGTGCACACTGGCCCTGCGGCCGAATCCCCTGACACCTACCAGTGACGCTGGTACTCGTCGGGACTCCGGCGCCGATCCGGCCGGGTCCGGCGCCCGGACGCCCGCTCCCCATGCTCAACCCGTGGACGACGGGCGACACGAACCCGCCGGGGGCTGTCCGAACCTCGCCGAGTACCAGCGCCGCTGGTACCTGGCAGGAACTGCAGCAGTCCTGACCCCAGCATCGGGCACGTCCCGACGGCGGCCCGGCACCCCTCCTGGTATCAGGCGTACCGCTCGAGATCGCCCAGCGGGACGGCCAGCGGGGGCTCGCCCTCGAGCTCCACGAACGCGGCCTCGAGCTGGACGCCTGCCGCGAACCGCCGGAGCCCGGCCGGCCCGAGGAGGCGGCCCTCGGCGCCCGCGTTGGGACCGCTCCGGATCCGGACCCAGGCCCGGTCGATCTCCACCGACGCGGGATCCTCGCCCTCGAAGACCAGCGCGGGCGGGTCCACCAGCAGCGCCACCTCCTGCCCTGCAAACCGCTCGAGGAGGGCCGTGACCGGACCCGGGATCGGACGCCGGATGGCACCCTCGAGCACCAGGACCCCGAATGGCGGGATCGCGTGGAGTGCGGCACGCTGGCGACGCTCGGAGGCCTGGAAGTCGCGCAACTCCTTGCCGGGTAGCGTCGCAACGACGATCCCCCGGACGCCCATCGCGCGGGCACGCGTCAGGGCCTCCGCATCGATCCGTGAACCCACGGCCAGGATGCTGCCCGCCCTCCCGACGTCGATCCCGCCGGGGCGCAGCTCCCCGAACGGATCCGTGGCCAGCTCGAGCCGGCCGCGGGCCGCAGACCCGGCCGCGAACGCCGCGCGCAGCGCCCGACCGTGCGGACGCACGCAGATCTCCGCCCCGGGCCTGACCTCGGTCACCAGGCCGGCCACCGGTGACGGCAGGACCACGCGATGATCGCCCGTGACCAGGCGCCAGCGGTCGTTCTTGCCGGGCACGGGCGCCAGGAGCTCCCCCTCCAGCTCGCGGTCCCGGCGCCGCCGGCCCGGCGCCGGAGCCCAGCGACTGCCGGGCATCGGCCGCCCGGCATCGCCCGCGTGTACCTCCACGTCGTGGATCCGGCGGTCGCGGATGTGCTCCAGCAGCGGGTCGCCCGGCAGCACGGCGGCCCCCGGCTCGACCAGCGGCCGGTCCCCCGGCGGGAGCGGGAAGCGGGTCTCGAGCCCGTCCTCGAGGAGGCGGCGGACCGGGACCTCGTCCAGCCAGGCCGGCGTCGCGGCGGGAGCCTCGGTCGTGGTGCGTGTCTCCGTCATGTCTCGAGATCCGGCCACAGGGCGGCCTGCCACGAAGCCAGCAGCTCGCGACGGCGCTCCAGGCGCTCCGGGAGCTGCAGCGGCACATCGCGCAGGTCCACGAGCAGCCCGCCCAGCCCGCCGGCAACTTCCATCGCCACGTGGCGTGTCCGCAGCCCGAGACGGACCGGGTCCCGAAGCTGCAGCTCCACCACGGCGCGCCCTCCGGGCGGCAGGTCCACGAGCTCCAGGCCGCCGGGCACCAGGTCCAGCTCCGCGGGACCGCCCTGGCCGCGTATCTCCAGGCGGCCCGCGGACCGGCCGGGGCGCAACCCGGCGGGCATCAGCACGCTGCCGAGGGGGACCAGGAGGTCATCGCGCAGATCGGCGATGACCGCGTGCCGCTCCTCCGCGTCCTCGATCGTCCCGAGCGGCGCCAGCAGCCGGGCGTGATCCAGGCCGGCGGCCCGCACCCCCGGGCGTCGCAGCACGTCGGCCAGGGCGAGCGCGACCGCCGAGCCCGGCGCACCGTTCCACGCCCCACCCGCCGCGACGACGAGATCGGGGCCCGGCTGCCCGTCGAAGTCCGGCGTCGCGGCCGCGAGCCGCGCGAGGGCGGCCCGGGCGGCCGCGAGTCGCAGCAGTGCACCGTCGCCCGTGGCATTGCCCCAGGGCGCGAGGGCGAGCTCTCGCAGCCGGTCCCGCACGCGGAGCCGGTCGAGGGGGATCGTGAGCCAGCCCATCACCGCGTCGAGGTGGGCGTCCGCGAAGGAGAGCGGCAGGAGCGCGGCCTCGGGGACGATCGCCACGCGGGGAACCGCGGCGGCACCGGCCGTCCACGCGGCTGCCGTGCGCGCCGCACCCGTCTGGCCGATTTCGACCACCTCGATGCGACGCTGCAGGACATCAGCCAGGGTGCCGGTCGCCGTGGCCAGGGCACGCCGGCCGTCGTGCGCGCCGCCACGCAGCCCGTCGAGCAGGGCGCGCAGTGGCTCTCCCCCACCGGCGGCCGGCGATGGAGCAAGCACGGTGGGCCCGGGCCGGTCCGGCCGGAACAGGCCCTCGGTTCGGCCGCCGGGCTCGGCAAGGCCCCCGGCGAGCACGGCCACGAGGTCCGGCCGCCGCTCGGTCGTGGCCGCAACCAGCGCCCCGAGATCCGCGATCAACGGGTGCTCGTCGGCCCCCGGCGGATCGGACGCGCCGGCCAGGACCGCCCCCACGCGCGGGTCGGCGAGCGCGGTCGCCACGGCGAGGATCTCGGCGCCGTCGAGGACCAGCGGGCGGACTCGCCACCCGGCCATCGAAGCCGCCGCGACCAGCGGACGCACGACGCGCTCCGTGGCCGCCACGACGGCGAGCTCGGGGGCGGGGGACGTGGAGCAGGCGACGCCCGGGATCCCGGCGGCGGCGCCCACGGATCCGAGCCCGAGGTCCGCGGCGAGCGAGGCGTCCGTCGCCGCCAGCCGCCTGCGCAGGCGCTCGAGCAGGGCCTCCTGCGGGACGCCGGCCGGGGCCGCGGTGCTGCCGAGCAGCCGCCAGCGTGCGTCCACCCGCCCGACGAGGGCGACCGCGACCGTCGCCGTCCCTCGGTCGACGGCGGCAAAGACCGGCTGCTCGCTGCTCACCCGGCCGATGCTATCAGCGGCGGGCGACCGGACCCCGATATGGGGGCCGGATGTCGGGACCCCATTGTCGGGATCAGGCGTCCCAGCCGTCGGCCTCGTCGAGCTCCTCGAGCCGGTCGATCAGCGCCTCGATGCCGGCGTCGTCGCGCAGGAGCTCGGTGGCGGACGGGGTCTCCCCGCCGAACAGCTCCCCCAGGACCGGGTCGAAGAAGAGCATCGCGGGCGCGCCTAGCGGACGGTACGGACGGCTGGCCTCAAGGAAGTGGACGGCGGGCCCGGTCAGGCCGCGCAGCCGGATCTCGCGCGCGACCGCCTCGACGAGGGCCTCGCGGCGCTCGTCGAACGGCTCCATGGGAAAGCTCACGCGAGGTCCTCGAGGCGGCCCGCCGCAGGCCGTCCGGCCGGCGAGGCCGGGATGCCGGCGGGCTGCGAGTCGCGCGGTCCTGCGGACGTCCATACCACCGGGGTGAGCAGGGCCCGCGTCGGGGCCGGGTCGCTCGTGGCGAGGGCGCGGACGAACGCCTCGTAGGCGGCGGCGCCCCTGAGGGCGAAGATCACGTGCTCGATCGACGACGGCGTGGCCAGCTCGTCCCGGACGGCCCCGACGGCGATCGAGGCGGCCTCGTCCATGGGAAACCCGCCGATCCCCGTCCCGAGCGCCGGGAACGCGATGCTGGAGAGGCCGAGCTCGCGGGCCCGGGCCATCGCGCTGCGCGCGGCACGGTCGATCGCCGGGCCGCTCGTGCGGCGGTCGCGCTCGAGGGAGACGGCATGGATGACGTAGCGGGCGGCAAGCCGGCCGGCGGGCGTGACGACCGCCTCGCCCAGGCCGACGGGCGCCAGCCGGAGGGCCGCGAACTCGATCGCGTCCCCACCCGTGCGCTTCAACTCGCCGGCCACCCCGGTGGACATCCACATGGACGTCGACGCCGGGCTCACGATGGCATCGACCTCGAGGTCGCAGATGTCGCCATTCCAGAGCTCGATGCGTGCCATTCGGATCTCCCTCCCGCGAGCGTCCGGACCTCGACGGGCAAACCGGCGGCATGGTACACCCGGGGCAGGCGCCGAGACATCCCGGCGAGGATCTCGTAGCTGATCGTGCCACCCGTGGCGGCAAGCTCGAGGGCGGTGATCCGGTCCCCTGCCTGCTCGCCCAGCAGGACGAACTCGTCGTCCTCGTCAACCGGCGGCCCGGGCACGTCCGTGACGTCCAGCATCACGGCATCCATGGCCACGCGGCCCACCAGCGGCACGCGGACGCCACGCACCAGGCCCTCGGAACGGTCCGAGAGGAACCGCCGCCAGCCGTCGGCATAGCCCACCGGCAGCGTCGCGATCCGCGACGGGCGGGCGGTCACGAACGTCGGCCCGTACGAGACCCCGTGGCCGGCCGGCAGGTCCGCCACGCGAACGGCACGGCCCTTGAGCGCCATGACGGGTCGCAGCCGCGTGGCGGTTGTCGCGATCGACGCGGGCAGCACGAGCGTGTCGGGGACGAGGCCATAGATGGACAGGCCAACCCGGACCGCGTCCCAGAGCGCCACGTCGCCACCGAGGACGCCGCCGCTCCCGGCCAGGTGGCGTCGGACCGCCTCCGGGTCGGACCCGTAGCGCACCGCGCCCAGGGTCGGATCCAGGGCGCGTCCGAACCGCTCGTCCTGGGCAAGCGCGTTGGAGGGGACGTCGGCCGCCGCCAGGTGGGTCCAGATGCCGCCGAGGCGGACACCCGGGGACGCCGCAACGCGGCGGATCGCCGACGCGACCTCGTCCGGCATGGCTCCACCGCGCCCCAGACCCGTCTCGATCTCGACGTGGATCTCGAGGGACGGTCCTCCCGGGTCCTCCGCGACCGCCCGCGCGGCGGCGTCGAGGACGCGGTCCAGCAGCCGTCCGGCGCCGATGCTCACCGCGATCCCGGCGCGCGCGGCCGCGGCCACGCGGTCCGGCGGCGCGGGGTAGATGACCAGGAGCGGCAGCGAGATCCCCGCCTCGCGCAGCTCGTACGCCTCGTCCAGCGTCGCCACGGACAGCCCGTCGGCATCTGCCGCCTCGAGGGCCCGGGCCACCGGGACCGCGCCGTGGCCGTACGCGTCTGCCTTGACGACGGGTTCGACGCGCACGCCCGGGCCGACGACCTCCCGCATGACCGCGAGGTTCTCCCGGAGCGCGTCCAGGTCGATCTCCAGCCACGCGGTCCGCGGCAATGGAGCGAGGCCGGCCTCCCGCAGGCGGTCCTCGATCGGTCGCGACCGCGGCCACGGCGTCGACGACGCCGGGTCCCTCATCCCTCGTCCCCGGCCGGCGCCTCCGACGTACCGGCTCCGGCCCCGTCAAGGGCGCCGAAGCCGAGCCGTCGCCCGGATCGCTGCCGCTCGGCGAGCCGGGCCAAGCGCCGGCGGCCCAGCGGCAGGGCCTCGGTCAGGTCCGACGCCAGCAGCCCGGCGTCGCCGATCCGATCGCGGACAGCGTCCCCGGCCAGGCCGTGGAGGTAGACCCCGAGGCGTGCCGCGTCGTACGGCGCCATGCCCTGGGCAAGGAGGGCGCCGATCGTCCCAGCCAGGACGTCGCCGGTGCCGCCGGATGCCATCGCCGGGTTCTCGAACGGCGCGATCGAGACCGAGCCGTCGGGCGCCGCGATCACGGTGTTCGCGCCCTTGAGCACCACCACCTGCCGCCATTCGGCCGCCGCGGACGCCGCGGATCGGACCCGGGCCCCGTCGTCCTCGTTCAGGTCACCGTCCGCGCCCGGGTCGTGCTCGCTGCCGGTGCGCAGGCGGGCGAACTCGCCCGCGTGGGGCGTCAGCACGCAGGGTCGCGTGACCAGCGTCCACCATTCATCCACGGCCGCCAGCGTCCGCAGGGCCTCGGCGTCCAGCACGGCCGGGGCGCCGGCCGGTTCCTCGGGCACCGTCAGGATCAGGCGCAGCAGGTCGGCCGTCGCCAGGCTGGGCCGGAGCCCGGGCCCGATCACCAGGGCGTCGTGCTCGTGGTCCAGCACCTTGGCGAGGGCGGGCTCGGGGTCCACTTCCTCGAGGTCGTCCTCGGGCAGGGCCATCGTGGTCGCCTCCACGACCTTCGCCGCGAACAGCGGCTGCAGCGACTCGGGCACCGCCAGCGTCACGAGGCCCGCGCCCGCCCGGCCCGCCGCACGGCAGACCAGGAGCGCGGCACCCGCGTAGTCCAGCGACCCGGCGATCACGAGCAGCTTGCCGAAGGTGCCCTTGTGACCCCGCTTCGGACGCTCCGGCAGCAGGCGCGCCATCGACTCGTCGTCGAGACGAGCCGTGCCATCGGGCAGCTTCGAACCACCCGACGCGGCTTCCTCCACCCGCCGCCCGAAGCCCAGCTGCCGGTCAGCCATGTCCGTCCTCCGGTCCGTTTCCCGGCTCGCTCCCCGGTCCGGCGGCCTCCGCGGCCAGTGCCTGGGTGGCGGTGTGGAGCTCGCGCATGCGATCCAGCCGGCGGAGCAGGACCCGCTCCCGCTCATCGATACGATCGTCGATGTCCAGCGGGAAGACATAGCGCCCGCCCGCCGTGCGGACGCCGAACGCGATCGCGACGGCGTAGTCCGTCTCGTGGGTGATCGAGACGGCGATGCGGCCCATCCCCAACTGCTCGGCACGTTGCTCGGCACGCCCGTGCAGCCGCACGGCCGGCTGCCCCGTGGGCATCCGTTCGACCTCGATGTCCTTCCAGCCGATCCCGCGAACACCCAGGCCCAGGACCTTGGAGACCGCCTCCTTGGCGGCCCAGCGCCCGGCGAAGGTCTCCGGGCGGTCCCGGACGTAGCGCCGCTCGCGCTCCGTCAGCACGCGGCGCGAGAACCGCTCGCCGAACCGCTCGATGGCGGCGCGGATCCGATCGACCTTGATGATGTCGATGCCGAGCTCTGTCGTTCCCTCGGGCACGAGACCCGCGGGCAGGTGCAGCTGGCCGTCGGGGCATGCGGGCGTCATCCCCTACTCCACCGTCACGGACTTGGCCAGGTTCCGCGGCTGATCCACGTCCGTACCCCGCGCAACCGCCGTGTGGTAGGCGAACAGCTGAAGGGGGATCACCGCGAGGATCGGCGACAGCGCCTCGTGGGTGTCGGGCACCCAGAACACGTCGTCGGCGAACCGCTCGATGGCGACATCGCCCTCGGTGGCGACCGCGATCACCTTCGCGTCGCGCGCTCGACCCTCCATCACGTTGCTGATCAGCTTGTCGTAGTTGAGTGACCGGGTGGCGATCGCCACCAGCGGGCACTCGGCGTCGAGCAGCGAGATCGGGCCGTGCTTGAGCTCCCCGGCGGCGTACCCCTCCGCGTGGATGTAGCTGATCTCCTTGAGCTTGAGCGCGCCCTCGAGCGCGCCCGGGAGGCCGTACCCGCGCCCGATGAACATGAACCCGCGGGAGTTGACGTACCGCCGGGCGACATCCGCCACGCCCGACGACAGGTCCAGCGTCCGCGCGGCCGCCTCCGGCAGCGCCCGCAGCGCGCGGCCCAGCTCCAGCTCCTTCCCGGCGTCCAAGGTCCCCCGGGCCTTGGCGATCGCGGCCGCGAGAATGACGAGCGTGGACACCTGGGTCACGAACGTCTTCGAGGCCGCGACGGCGATCTCCGGGCCGGCCTGGAGGAACATCACCGCGTCCGCCTCGCGGGTGATGGCCGAGCCGACGGTGTTGGTGACGGCCACGATCGGACAGCCACGCTCGCGCGCCCAGCGCGTGGGGGCGATCGTGTCCGCGGTCTCGCCCGACTGCGTCACCGCGATCACGAGCGTCTCGGCGTCGAGCGGCGGGGGCGAGTAGCGGAACTCGGAGCCCACGGTGACCCGGGCCGGGATCCCGGTCCAGTCCTGGATCGCGGCCGCGCCGACGAGGGCGGCGTACGAGGCGGTGCCACAGGCGACCAGCTCGACGCGGGTCACCCGCCGGAAGGCGTCGGCGAGCCCGTCCACCTCGGGAGCCTGGATGTACCCCGCGGGCGTTACCCGTCCGAGAAGCGACTGGCGCAGGGCGACGGGCTGCTCGTAGATCTCCTTGAGCATGAAGTGGTCGTAGCCGCCCTTCTCGGCGGCCTCGGGCGACCAGTCGATGAACGTCTCGGCTCGCTCCTGCTCGACCCCTGCGAGGTTGGTCACCACCACGCCGGTGGGCAGCAGGTCGGCGACGTCACCCTCCTCCAGGAAGACCATCCGGTTGGTGTGGGCGAGGATGGCCGCCACGTCGCTGGCGATGAAGCTCTCCTCGCCGTTGAGACCCACGATGAGCGGCACGTTCAGGCGCGCCCCGACCAGGCGGCTGATCTCCCGCCGGTGCATGACCACGAGGGCGTAGGCGCCGTCGACGCGACGCAACGCGGAGCGGACCGCATCCGCGAGATCGCCCTCGTACGCCTCCTCGACCAGGTGGGCGATGGCCTCCGTGTCCGTCTCCGACGTGAGCGTGTGCCCGCGGGCCTCAAGCTCGTCCCGGAGCTCGCGGAAGTTCTCGATGATCCCGTTATGGATCACCGTGATCTCGCCGGAGCAGTCCTGGTGCGGGTGGGCGTTGAGGTCGTTCGGCCGGCCGTGGGTGGCCCAGCGAGTATGGGCGAGGCCGATCGCCGCGTGCGGCGTGCGACCCGCGATAGCCGTCTGGAGGTTGACCAGCTTGCCGGCCCGCTTCTCCACGAACAGCTCGCCGTCCTCGTCGACCAGCGCGATCCCGGCAGAATCGTAGCCGCGGTACTCCAGTCGGGCCAACCCTTCCATCAGGATGGGGCCGGCCTCGCGGGGACCGGTGTAGCCGACGATGCCGCACATGCCGCTTCGGGTTCTCCTTCGGGGGCGGACGCGGCCCGGCGCGGCCGGGCGAGTGCCGGGTTAGTGTAGACGCTGACCTGCGAGGGCCGCGATCGCGTCGGCGATCGCGGCGACGTCCGCCGCGTCGGTGCCTTCGACCATCACCCGCAGCACGGGCTCGGTGCCCGAGGGGCGGACAAGGATCCGGCCGTGGGGCGCCAGCCGGGCCGAGGCCTCGGCGATGGCCTGCTGGAGGATGTCGTCCGCCTCCCACTGGTCGCGGTGGCGCACCCGGATGGCGCGCTGCTGCTGGGGCAGGAGCGGGATCGAGACCGCCAGCTCGCCCAGGCCCACTCCGGCCGTGGTCATCACCCGCAGCAGCTCGATGGCCGTCAGGATCCCGTCCCCGGACATCGCGTGCTCGCGGACGATCACGTGGCCGCTCTTCTCGCCGCCGAGGCCCGCTCCCGAGACCTGCATCGCCGCGAAGATGTGCTTGTCGCCGACCGGGGTCCGGACCAGGCGCCCGCCGGCCGCCTCGACCGCCTGCTGCAGGCCCCCGTTCGAGAGGACCGACACGACGAGGCTCAGGTGGTCGAGTGCGCCGCGGGCGAGCCGCTCGAGGGCCAGGATCCCCAGGACCTGATCCCCGTCCACGAGCCGCCCCGCGGCGTCAACCGCCACGCACCGGTCCGCGTCCCCGTCCAGGGCGAAGCCCACGTCCGCCCCGTGCGCCAGGACCGCCTCCATCAGCGATTCAGGCTGGGTCGCGCCGCAGCGGAGGTTGATGTTGTCGCCGTCGGGCGCATCGTGGATCACGGTGACGCGGGCACCGGTCGCCCGCAGGATCGCCGGAGCCACGCAACAGGCGGCCCCGTTCGCCGTGTCGAGGACGACGTGCAGGCCCGGTGCGGCGACGGCCTGAGCCAGCGACGTCCGGTGGGCGACGTAGCGGTCGAGGAGGGCAGTCGCGTTCACGGCTCTCCCGATCGCCGCGGGCGCCACGCCAGGTAGCTCGTCGGCACGGAGGACCAGGGCCTCCAGCTCGTCCTCGAGGTCGTCGTCCAGCTTGAGGCCGCACGGGTCCAGGACCTTGAGCCCGTTGTCCTCGGCCGGGTTGTGCGAGGCCGAGACCATGATCCCCGCTGCGAACTCGCCTTCGCACGCGAGGTGCGACAGCGCCGGCGTGGGCACAACCCCCACGCCGTGCACGTCCACGCCCATGCTGGTGGCCCCGGCCGTGATGGCGGCCACGAACATGTCGCCGGAGCGGCGCGTGTCCTGGCCGACGACCAGCGAGCCACCGGCGCCGACGACGCGATACGCGGTCGCCCGGCCGAGCGCGAAGGCCAGGGAGGGACGGAGGTCCACGTTGGCGGCCCCGCGGATGCCATCCGTGCCGAAGAGGCGGGTCATGCAGTGTCCTCGTGCGAGGGGGTGGAGGCGAGAGGGGTCAGGGCGAGGCCGACGGCGCGACCGACGGGGACGGCCCCGGGGACGCGGAGGGCGCCGCGGTCGGCACCGGCGAGGGCGTGGGGCGCTCGGTGACCATCACGGTGACGGTCGGCGGCGAGATGGCCGCCACGGTCACCGCCGAGGGCAGTGACGGGACCACCGGGACGTCGTGCGACCCGGGGCCCAGGCCGGCGACGTTGAGCGCGATGACGAGCGGCGACGCTGAGAGGCGGTCGAGGTCGGCGGTCGAGCCGAACAGCGTCAGGAGCACCCGTGTGTCGGACGCATCGTATTGCAGCTGGGCCTGGCGACCGTCAAGGCGGATGCCCGCCACGAACGTACGGGTCTCCGTGACGGGCACGATGTGCACCACCATCGTCGCGGTCTGGTCCCCGATGACGGACACGCCGGTCGGCAGCGAGTACGCGACGTGGCTGGTGACGTCCCTCGTGGCTCCAGAGACCGGCACCGGTGCGGTGTCCGCCGCCACGAGCGCCTGCAGCTGGGCCTGGTCGCCTTCGACCGACACGACGAGCGGGTTGACGTCCACGGACCCGATCCGGAAGCCCGCGGCGGGCGTGCCCGTGACGATCGGATTGACCGGCAGCGTGCGGTTCTGGAGGTTGGTGTACACCGGGATCGTCACGTGGACGAGGGGGGGGTCCAGGTTGACCCCGGTGACGGCCTGGCCGGCCGCATCCACGGCAACGGGCGCGACGTCACGGTCAACGTTGACACCGCTGCCGTCGATCGTGGCGGAGACGTGGGCATTGACGACCTGGTTGACGGCGGCGGAGGGACCGGTGACAACGACCGTGGCCGGCGAGACCGTGACCTCGCCCACCTGCAGGCCCGGAGGGGGATCCGATTGGGTCACGACGACCTTGACGGTCTTGCTCACCACCTGATCCAGCTCGACCTGGATGGTCAGCGGCCGGACGCCGAGGATGGTCACGCGCGGGTCCACGGCGGTGACGTTGACGCGCAGGCTCACCGGGTTGCCGTCGGGCTTGACGTTCGCCAGGTCCACGGTCGCCCGGAAGTCCTCGGCGCGAAGACGACCCAGGTCGGCCGGGGCGATGTACTGGATCTGCTCGACGTCGCGCAGCTGGTTGGTGATGACCGTCCCGGCCGGCCGGTTGACCGGCGTGACGGTGATGGGGCCCGGGTACGTGTTGCTGTCCTGCGAGGCGACGAGGCCCGCGTAGAGCAGGGTGGCCAGCACGATGGCGGCAAGCTTGAGCGGCCAGTTGTGCACGATGGTCCGTCCGGCGCGCCGGGCCACGCGTCTCGCGTTCATGCGTTCGGCACGGCCGCGGCCGTCCCTTCCTTGTCCGGCTGGTCCGTCCCGGTGGCAGGCGGCGCGTCACCGCGGCCTCGGCGGCGCACGATGCGGAGCCGGCCCGCCGACCGCCGGCCGCCGGGTCCACCGCGACCCAGGCCGCCCGAAACGGTGGGCGCCTCGAGCAGCGCGATCAGGGCCCGCTCCAGCTGGGCCTCGGTCGGGACCCGCACGATCCGCGCCCGCTCCACCACGCTCATCTGGCCGTTCTCCTCGGAGACCACGACGGCCACCGCGTCCGTGTCCTCGGTGATCCCGAGGGCGGCCCGGTGACGCGTCCCGAAGCGCTCGGAGAGCGTCATCTCGGTGAGCGGAAGGAGAGCCGCGGCGGCCACGACGGAATCGCCGCGGATGATCACGGCGCCATCGTGGAGCTCGGTGCGGGGCATGAAGATCGTGCACAGGAGCTCGTGCGACAGGTCCGAGTGCAGCATCACGCCGGTCTCGGCGATCTCCTCGAGGCCAGTTTCGCGCTCCAGCACGATCAGGGCACCACGCCCGTCGCGTGACAGCATGCCGGCGGCCCGGGAGACCTCGTGGGCGACATGCCCGACCCGCCGCTCGGCCGCCGGCGCAAACAGCCACCCGAGCGTGCCCACCCGACCGATCCGCTCCAGCGCACGGCGCAGCTCCGGCTGGAAGACCACCACCAGCGCGAACAGGCCCACGACGGCGCCGGCCTGCAGGATCTGGGTGAACAGCCGGAGCTCCAGGAACTGGGCGAGGGCGTAGATGCCGAACAGGATCGTGACGCCCAGGACCAGGGTGACGGCGCGCGTGCCACGGATCAGGCTGAACATCCAGTAGATGAACAGCGCCGTGATGGAGATGTCGAGGACGGTCGCCGGCGTGATCTGCCGGACGAGTGAATCGACGAACTGGGGCATCTTCCGGCGAGTGTAACACCGGGTTCCGGGGCCGCCCCCGGCTGGTCGCCCCCGGCTGGAGTCGGGGCACTGGGTCAAACCACCCGTCAGCCCCGGTCGTTCCTCGCGGCAACGATCCGCGCGATGGCCTCCGCGTCGCCATCCAGCTCCGCCAACTCCGCCAGCAGGTCCAGCTTGTCCGCCGCGAGGACCGCCCAGCCACGCTCGTCGTACAGCTCGACCAGCGCGAGGTGGAGGCCCACATCGTCCGGATCGATGGACAGGGCGAGGTAGCACGCGTCGAGCGCTGCGTCGATCTGCCCGTCGCGCCGGTGGGCTGCGGCGAGATCCATCAGGCTCTCGAGAGCGGACACGGGGATCCCCGCGTCAACGGCCGCGTCGGCTCGCACCGCCAGCGCCGCGGCCTCCAGGTCGGCAGCGAGGTCGCGGTCGAGGGCGCGGCGATAGGCCGGCTCGGGTTCGGGTTGGGGTTCCGGCTCGGGTTGGGGTTCCGGCTCGGGCTCGGGTTCCGGTTCGGGTTCGGGTTCCGGCTCGGGCCCAGTCTCCGGCGCAGCCGCGTCACCCGCCTCCGGGGCGGGCCTCGCACCCGGTGGGACGGCCTGCCCTTCCAGCACCTGGAGAGCACGTTCGAGCGCGACCCGTCCGGGTTCGCCCGGCTCCGTGCCCCGGAGCCGCCTGATCAGGCGCTCCAGGGTGCCCCGGCGATCACGGCCCTCCGCCAGCTCCAGGCCGCGGCGGGCGGCGTCAACCGCATCGGCGAGCTTGCCCGAGAGGGCGCGCGACTCCGCCAGCGCATCGAAGGCGTCGGCGGCCTCGGCCCGTCGATCGAGGACGGCGAGAGCCTGCGCCCGGCCAAGCAGCGCGGCCTCATCGCCAGCGGAGATCCGGAGGGCGACGTCGTAGTAGCGGAGGGCGTCGGCCGGCCGCTCGCGGCGCAGCAGCGCCGTCCCGGCGCTCGTATGCGGGGTGGAGCGCTCGGGCGCGATCGCGGCCGCCTCGGCGTACGCGGCGAGGGCGTCGTCGGTGCGCCCGCGAAGCGACGCGACGTGGCCGCGCTTCAGCGCGTCCTTGTAGCGCTCGTACAGGGCCTCGCTGCTCATCCCGCTGTCGCCTCCGCCCTCCCGCTTGTCGCCTCAGCCGCCCAGCAGCTCGACCAGCAGCGCCTTCTGCGCGTGGAGCCGCTTCTCCGACTGATCGAAGATGATGCTCCTTCCGCCGTCCATCACGTCGGACGTGATCTCAGCGCCACGATGGGCCGGGAGGCAGTGCATCACCACCGCATCGGGCGAGAGCGAAAGCAACGCCCGGTTCACCTGGAACGGGGCGAAGGCGTCGCGGCGCTCCTCCGCCTCGGCCTCCTGGCCCATGGACGTCCACGCGTCCGTGAACACGACGGCGGCGCCCTCCACATCGCTGGCCTTGCGGCATCGCCGCGGGTGCGACTAGCGCTTGGTGTACTGCGGGGCCTTCCGGGCTCGCTTGAGGCCGTACTTCTTCCGCTCCTTCATCCGCGGGTCGCGGGTGAGCAGACCGGCCTGGCGCAGCGGGAGCCGGAACGACTCGGGGTCGGACTGGAGAAGGGCCCGGGCGATCCCGTGACGGATGGCGCCGGACTGGCCGGTGGTGCCACCGCCCTCGACCTTGATCAGCGTGTTGTAGCGGCCCTCGGTCCCGGTGACCCGGAACGGGAGGAAGAGTTCCGCCTCACCAAGGATGCCGCCGAAGTGCTCCTCCGGGGTCCGCCCGTTGATGACCATCTGGCCCTCACCGGGAATGAGGCGCACTCGGGCAACCGCCGTCTTGCGGCGGCCGGTGCCCCAGTAGAACGCGGGCGTCGACATCAGGGCTCCTCGATCAGACAAGCGGCTCGGGCTTTTGGGCCTGGTGCGGATGTTCGTTCCCCGCATAGACCTTGAGCTTCCGAAGCATCTGGGTTCCCAGCCGGTTGTGCGGCAGCATCCCCTTCACGGTCCGGCGGATGACCTCCTCCGGGCGGCGGTTGAGAAGGTGACCGAGCGTCTCCTCCTTGAACCCGCCGGGATAGCCGCTGTGCCGGGCATAGACCTTGGACGTCATCTTGTCGCGGGTCACCGTGATCCGGGACGCGTTGAGCACGATGACGTGGTCGCCCGTGTCCATGTGCGGGGCGTAGGTGGGCTTGTTCTTGCCCTCGAGAACGCGCGCGATCCGCGTCGCAAGGCGGCCGAGCGTCTCGTCCGTCGCGTCGACGACGTACCAGCGTCGCTCGATCTCGCTCTCTCGAGGCGTATAGGTCTTCGCGCTCATTCCTCGTCTTCCTTGTCATCCATCGGTGGTCGCCCGAGGACGACGCGCCGGAGGCAGAGTCCCTTGGCCGGGGCGGCTGCTCCATTGAGGGCCGGCCCCCGTGCGGCCAGCGCCGCCCGGAGTCCGTGTTCATCCATCTTGCCGAGGCCGACCTCCAGGAGGCCTGCCACCATCCTTCGCACCTGCCCCCGGAGGAAGGCGTTCGCCCTGACGTCGATCGTCACCAGGCTACCTGCCTTCCGGACCCGGACCGCGTAGACGGTCCGGACCGGGGACCGGTCCGTTGTGCCGAAGGCCGAGAAGTCGTGCCGGCCCAGAAAGGCCGACCCGGCGCTCGCCATGGCGTCGATGTCCAGCGGATCCCGCAGCCAGAGCGCTGTCCGCTCGTGCAGCGGGCTTCGCGGCCCGTTCCAGACGGTGTAGCGATACTCCCGGTACCGCGCCGCATAGCGGGGACGGAACCCGCCGGGGGCACGACGGAGGTCGCGGATCGCGACATCCCTCGGCAGGCGGGCGTTGACCGCCCGCTGGAGCTCCGCCCCGGAGAGCCTGCCCCGGTAGGTGAAGGCAATCACCTGGTCCGTGGCATGGACCCCGGTATCGGTTCGTCCTGCCCCTTCGACCACCACCCGCTCGCCTCCGGAGAGGCGGGCCAGCGCGGTCTCGAGTTCTCCCTGGACCGAGCGGGCGTTCTGTTGGTACTGGAAGCCCGCGAAGTCCGTTCCGTCGTATTCACACCGGGCGCGATAGCGCACGGCGCGCCCTCTCGGGCGCTCATCCTGCTCATCACCGAGACTCATCGGTCGCCCACCTGCGGGCGCTTCGCTGCGTTGGACCCTCTGCTCCTCGCTCACGCACGCTCAGGTGCGCTCGCTCCGGTGCTCGGGTCCGCCTGGCGCCGCATCCGGCAACTGGGCGAAGGATCAACCTCGGTCAGACCAGCTCGATCTGCACGATCTCGGCGGCGTCACCCCTGCGCTGACCGATGTGCACCAGGCGGGTGAACCCGGACTGGCGATCGGCGTACTTGGGGGCGATGACGTCGAACAGCTTGCTCACGACGAGCGGCTCGTTCGGGAGCTCCGACACGACCGTCCGTCGGGCCGCCAGGTCCCCGCGCTTCGCGAGCGTGATCATGCGCTCCACGTAGCCACGGATCTCCTTGGCCTTGGCTTCGGTCGTCTGCACCCGCTCGTAGCGGAGCACCGAGACCGTCAGGTTCTTGTAGAGGGCGAGACGCGGACCACGCTTGCGCGAGAGCTTGCGCCCGTCAATTCGATGGGCCATGGCTCAGGCCTCCTCCTCGTCGCCGACCAACGGCTCCTCGTCGTCCAGGGCGCCGTCGGACTCTGTCTCCGGGAGGATGAAGCCGCGCATGCGAAGGCGCTCCTTCATCTCGTCCAGCGACTTCTTGCCGAAGTTGCGCATGCGGAGGAGATCCTCGTCCTTGAGCTGCAGCAGCTGGCCAACCTTGACGATGTTGTTCCGCTTCAGCGAGTTGTACGCCCGCATCGGCAGGTCGAGCTCCTCGATCGGCATGTCCACCATGTTCGCAGGAAGCTGCGGGACACCGGCGACGGCCCGGTCCGGCGCAACGGCCTGGACACCGATCGTCACGAACGGCTGGAACTGGTGCACGAGGATGTCCGCGGAGCGCGAGAGCGCCTCCTCGGGGGTGATCGTGCCGTCGGTCTCGATCTCGAGGGTGAGCTTGTCGAAGTTGGTCATCTGGCCAACCCGCGTGCTCTCGACCCAGTAGTTGACCTTCCGGACCGGCGTGAAGATCGCGTCGACCGCGATCACGCCGATCGGCAGCGCCTCGGACCGCTCGGCGGCGAGGTAGCCGACGCCGCGCTCGACGGTGAGGTCCATCTCGATCGTCACGTCGTCCGAGTCGATCGTCATGAGGACGAGCTCGGGGCTGACGATCTCGATGTCGGCGGACTCGGCGATATCGGCTGCGAGGACCGGACCGGCGCCGCTCTTGATGAGCCTGAGCTGGACCGGGTGGGCGGCGAAGCTCTTGAGGCGGAGCTTCTTCACGTTCAGGACGATCTGGGTGACGTCTTCCTTGACGCCGGGGATCGTCGAGAACTCCTGGTACACGTCACGGACCTGGATCGACGTCACAGCCGCGCCCTCGAGGGACGAGAGCAGCACGCGCCGGAGCGCGTTGCCGAGGGTGACGCCATATCCGGCCTGCAGCGGGCTGGCTTCGTACTTCGCGTACGTGCCGGCCTCCGCGACGGGCTCGATCTGCGGGGACTCGAGTTCGATCATGGAGGGCGGCTACCTCGAGTAATACTCGACCACGAGCTGCTCGTTGAAGTCGAGCGGCATCTGGTCGCGACGCGGCATCGCCAGGACGGACCCGGCGAGGTTCGCCGCGTCGAGGCTCAGCCAGTCGGGTGCCTGGTGGTTTCGGAGCGTCTCCTTGGCGACCTTGAACAGCTCACGCTCGCGATGCGACACGCGCACCTCGACCTTGTCGCCGATCCTGACGCGGTAGGAGGGGATGTTCGTCGGGACGCCGTTCACGGCGAAGTGGCCGTGGGTGACCATCTGACGAGCCGCCGGCCGCGACGGGGCGAACCCGAGGCGGAAGACGACGTTGTCGAGACGCTGCTCGAGGGAGCGCAGCAGGGCCTCTCCGGTGACGCCCGAGTGCTGCGTCGCCTCGACGAAGTAGTTGCGGAACTGCTTCTCGAGCACGCCGTAGACCCGGCGGACCTTCTGCTTCTCGCGAAGCTGGAGGCCGTAGTCGCCCACCTTCCGGCGGCGGACGCCATGCTGTCCCGGCGGCGTGGGGCGCCGCTCGAACGAACACTTCTTGGTATAGCAGCGGCTGCCCTTGAGGAAGAGCTTCAGCCCTTCGCGGCGGCAGAGCCGGCAGACGGGGTCGGTGTAACGGGCCATGGTCTCTCGGTGCTCAGACGCGGCGCCGCTTGGGCGGGCGGCATCCGTTGTGAGGGATGGGCGTGACGTCGGTGATCGCGCTCACCTCGAGTCCGGCAGCCTGGAGCGACCGGATGGCCTGCTCCCGACCGGCGCCGGGTCCCTTGACGTAGACCTCGACCTGGCGCATGCCGTGCTCCATGGCGCGGCGTGCCGCTCCATCCGCCGCAAGCGCGGCAGCATACGGCGTGCTCTTCCGGGAGCCCTTGAACCCGGCGATGCCAGCGGAACCCCACGAGATGACATTCCCGGTGAGATCCGTGATCGTCACGATCGTGTTGTTGAAGCTCGCCAGAATGTGGACGTGTCCCTGGGGGACGTTCTTCCGCTCCCGGTGCCGCTGCTTGACGGCGCGCTTTCGATCGGCCATGCCTTAGCGGTTCCTCGTCACTTCGTCTTCTTCCGGGCGCCGACCGTCTTCTTCGGCCCCCGGCGCTGGCGGGCGTTGGTCTTGGTTCGCTGCCCCCGGACGGGGAGGTTGCGGCGGTGCCGCATACCGCGGTACGACCCGATCTCGATGAGGCGCTTGATGTTCAGCGCCACCTCGCGACGGAGGTCCCCCTCGACCTTGTGCGTGCGGTCGATGACCTCCCGGAGCCGGTTGACCTGGTCCTCGGTGAGGTCCCGAACGCGTGTGTCCGGGTTGATGTTCGTCTGCTTGAGGATCTTCTGACTGGAAGACAGCCCGATCCCGTAGATATAGGTGAGGGCAATCTCGACGCGCTTCTCGCGCGGGATATCGATGCCCGCAATACGTGCCATCGCGTCAGCCCTGCCGCTGCTTGTGCTTGGGATTCGCGCAGATGACCATCACGGTGCCGTGGCGCCGGATGACCTTGCAGTTGTCACACCGCGTCTTGACGGACGCTCTGACCTTCACCGGGTTCCTCGACTACTTCAGACGGTAGGTGATTCGACCCCGAGTGAGGTCGTAGGGAGACAGTTCGACACGGACCCGGTCCCCGGGCAGGATCCGGATGAAGTTCATCCGGAGCTTCCCGCTGATGTGCGCGAGGACGCGATGGCCGTTCTCAAGCTCCACCGAGAACATGGTGTTCGGCAGCGGCTCGATCACGGTTCCTTCGACTTCGATCGCGTCCTTCTTCGCCAACCTTGCTCCCTGGTCCTTCTCAGCACATGAGTCGGCCCTGCTGGGCCGACACACGAACGGTGAGGATATCAAACACAACCGGATTCGACAACACCCCGCTCACCCCACGACCGACGTCAGGATCTGGGGCCCGTCGCCGGTGATCGCGATGGTGTGCTCGAAATGTGCCGCCAGCGACTTGTCGGCCGTCACGACCGTCCAGCGGTCCGCCAGGACGCGGGTTGCCTCGTTGCCCATGACGAGCATCGGCTCGATGGCCAGGCAGTGGCCCGGGACCAGCTTCATGCCCGCGTCGCGGGTACGGAAGTTGAGAACGTGCGGCGGCTCGTGCATCGAGGTGCCGATGCCGTGTCCACCGTACCCGCGGACGATGCCGAAGCCTCCGGCGACCGCGACGTCCTCGACCGCGGCCGAGATGTCGCCGATCCGGTTGCCCGGCCGGGCGGCCGCGATCCCGGCCATCAGCGACAGGCGCGTCGTCTGGACCAGGCTGACCGCCGCCGCGCTGCCGGCCGCCTCGCCCCCGCAGATGAACGTGCGGGCGCCGTCGCCGTGCCAGCCGTCGTAGATGGCGCCCACGTCGACCGAGACGACCTGCCCCTGCCTGATCTCCCGGTCACCCGGGATCCCGTGGACGATCTCGTGGTCGACGGAGATGCAGGTCGAGGCCGGGTACGCCCGCGGGTTGCCCGGATCGTAGGTGCCGCTCGACGCGAGGTACCCGACGAAGGACGGCGTCCCCCCGGCGGCCCGGATGTGCCGGTCGGCGAGGCGGTCCAGCTCCGCGGTGGAGATGCCCGGCCTGAGGGACTCCTCCACCAGAGCCAGCACCTCGGCAACGATGCGCCCGGCAGACCGCATCTTGGCGATCTGCTCCTTCGACTTGGTCGTGATCTGCATCAGCCCGCCGCGCGCTCCCCCGGCGCCCCGACGGGGTGGATGTCCGCCTCCGCCATCACGCGGTTGATGGCCGCTGCCACCAGCTCGATCTCCTGGAGACCGTTCACCGTGCGCAGGACGCCGGCCGTCCGGTAGTGGTCGATCACCTCGGCGAGGGCGCCCAGCTGCTGGTCCATGCGCGCCCGGATCGTGTCGGGATGATCGTCGACGCGCTGGTACAGCTCGGATCCGTCGAGGTCACAGACACCCGCGACATGCGGTGGGCTGGAGGTCTCGTGGTACGGGTGACCGGCCGCTCGGCAGATCCACCGGCCGGACATGCGCCGAACCAGCTCCGCGAGCGGGACGTCCACGAGGACGACCGCCTTCACCCAGGCCTCCCGCTCGGCGAGCGCCCGGTCGAGGGCCGCCGCCTGGACGCTCGTCCGCGGAAACCCGTCGAGGATCACCCCGGCCGCCGCGTCCGGCTGGTCGAGCCGGTCCAGCAGGAGCCGGACCGTGATCTCGTCGGGGACGAGCTGCCCGGCGTCCATGTAGTGACGGGCTTCCTGCCCCAGGTCGGTCCCATCGCGCACAGCCGCCCGGAACAGGTCCCCGGTGGAGATCACCGGGATGCCGAGGCGGGTTGCGAGCAACGGAGCCTGGGTGCCCTTCCCTGCGCCAGGAGCGCCGAGGAGGACGACCACGTTCACCGGATGAAGCCCTCGTATTGGCGGATGAGCAGCTGGGCCTCGAGCTGCTTCATCGTCTCGACGACGACGGAGACGACGATCAGGATGCCCGTGCCGCCCAGCGCGAAATTGCGGAAGTCCGGCTGGATCATGCCGATGAAGGGCGGGGCGGCGGCGACGATGCCCAGGAAGAGGGCGCCGGCGACCGTGATCCGGGTGACCACCTTGGCGAGGTAGTCCTGCGTGGGGCGCCCCGGGCGGATGCCGGGAATGAAGCCGCCGTTCTTGCGCAGCTGCTCGGCGGTCTCGTCCGGCTTGAACGTGAACGCCGTGTAGAAGTAGGTGAACCCGACGGTCAGCAGGAAGTACAGGGCGACGTACAGCCACGACCCCTGGCTGAGCAGGCGGACGATCGCCGCCGCGATGTCGCCCACGAGCCCGGGCGAGCTGGTGAAGTAGCTCGCGATCTGGGCCGGGAACAGCAGGATGCTCACCGCGAAGATGATCGGGATCACGCCGGCCTGGTTGACGCGCAGCGGCAGGAACGTCTGGCCGCCCTGGTACATGCGGCGGCCGCGCACGCGGGACGCGTACTGGATTGGGATCCGGCGCTGGCCTTCCTGGATGAAGACGATCACCGCGACGGCGGCGACGGCCATGATGGCGACCAGGAGGAAGCGCGCGAGGTCCGGGCTGGTGATGAAGCTCGTCAGGGCTCCCGGCGAGCGGCTCACGATGCCCGCGAAGATGATGAAGCTGACGCCGTTGCCGATGCCCTTCTCGGTGATGAGCTCGCCCAGCCACATCAGGATGACGGAGCCCGCGGTCAGGGTGACGATCTGGGTGATCGTCTCCCAGCTCCCGAGGTCGAACGGCGTCGACAGGACGCGGTTCGCGTTGAGCAGCGCGAGGAACCCGTAGGACTGAAGCAGCGCCATCGGCACCGACAGGTACCGCGTGTACTGGTTGATCTTCGTGCGCCCGTACTCGCCCTCGCGCTGGAGGGCCTGCAGCGACGGGACCACGCCGGTCATGAGCTGCATGATGATCGAGGCGTTGATGTACGGGTTCACGCCCAGCGCCACGACCGAGAAGCTCGTCAGGCCACCGCCCGAGAACAGGTCGAGCAGCCCGAAGATCGGGCTGTTGCCCAGGAAGTTCGCGAGCTGGGCACGGTCGACACCCGGCACCGGCACGTGGGCCAGCATCCGGAAGACGAGCAGGATCCCGGCGACATACAGGATCCGGCGCCGGAGGTCCGGCGCCCGGAACGCGTTGAGCAGGGCCTCGAACACGTGGGCTAGCCCTTGTCGGTGACGTCGCCCGCCGGCTCGACGCCGAGGGCAGCGAGCGGCGAGCTCGGGATCTCGATGACCTGGGTCGTACCGCCGGCCGCTTCGATCTTCTCGCGGGCGCTCTTCGTGAAGGCATCCGCCAGCACGAACAGCTTCGCGTCGACCTCACCGTGGCCGAGCACCTTGAGCGGGAGCCGGTCGCGGCGCACCAGGCCGGCCGCCTTCAGGGTGTCGGCGTTGACCGTGACCGGCGCGCCCTTCTCCTGCGGCAGCTTGCCCGATTCGACGGCGGCGCTGATCGCGCCGACGTTGACGACCTCGTACGCGATGTCGTTGATGTTGTGGAAGCCACGGAGCTTCGGGATCCGGATGTGGAGCGGCGTCTGGCCGCCCTCGAACCAGGCGGGGATCGACACGCCCGAGCGCGACTTCTGGCCCTTGGTACCGCGGCCCGCGGTCTTGCCCTTGCCGGCGGCGATGCCGCGGCCGACCCGGGTCCGCTTGGTGACCGACCCCTCGGCGGGGTGGAGGTCGTGGATCTTCATCAGTTCGTCTCCGGAGTCGTCGCGTCCGCAGCCTCGGGAAGCTCCTCGAAGGTCACGAGGAAACGGACCTGGCGGACCATGCCGCGGACGGCAGGGTTGTCCGGCAGGATCGACGAGCTGCCGATCCCATGCAGGCCCAGGGCGCGGATCGTCGCCCGGTTGCGGGCGATGTGGCTGATCGTGCTCCTGGTCTGGGTGACGCGAAGCCTAGCGGCCATCGGCCACCTCCTGCGCGGCAGCCGGCTGGCCGGGCACGACGAGGCGAAGCTTCACGCCGCGCTGACGGGACAGCTCGTCGACGGACCGGAGGCTGGTGAGCGCGTTGAGCGTCGCCCGGGTCACGTTCACCGGGTTGGTGGACCCGTGGATCTTGGACAGGATGTCGCGGATGCCGGCCGCCTCGACAACGGCGCGGACGGCGCCGCCGGCGATGACGCCGGTTCCCTTGGAGGCCGGCTTGAGCAGCACGCGCGCGGCGCAGTACTCCTCGCGGACCTCGTGCGGGATCGTGGTCCCGACCATCGGGATGCGCACGATGTTCTTCTTGGCATCCTCGACGCCCTTGCGGATGGACTCGGGTACGTCGCCGGCCTTGCCCAGGCCGACGCCGACGTGGCCGTTGCCGTCGCCCACGACGATGACCGCCGAGAACGAGAAGCGCCGGCCGCCCTTGTGCACCTTGGCGACGCGATTGATCTGGACGACGCGCTCCTCGAGCGCGAGCTTGTTGGGGTCGATGCGGGCCACAGGGTGTCCTCTCAGAAGTCGAGGCCGGCCTCGCGGGCCGCCTCGGCGAGCGAGCGAACCCGCCCGTGGTACTGGAAGCCCGCCCGGTCGAAGACCACCTTGTCCACGCCGGCCGCTTTCGCGCGCTCGGCCACGAGCTGGCCGACGCGCTTGGCGTCTGCCACCTTCGTGCCCTCGGCGCCGCGGAGGCCGGATTCGAGCGAGGACGCAGCGGTCAGGGTCTGGCCGCTGGTGTCGTCGATGACCTGGGCGTAGATGTGGTTGAGGCTGCGGAACACGGCGAGGCGCGGCCGGGAGGCCGTCCCCGCGAGGCGGAGGCGGATCCGCTCGTGGCGCTTGGTGCGGGAGGCTGTGCGGGTCGTGAGCTTGGTCATGACTACTTCTTCCCACCGATCTTGCCGGCCTTGCCGGCCTTGCGGCGGACCTTCTCACCGGCGTACCGGACACCCTTGCCCTTGTAGGGCTCGGGCTTGCGGGTGGCGCGGATCTTGGCGGCGTACTGGCCGACGAGCTCCTTGTCGATGCCCACGACCGCGAGGCGGATGGGGCTCTCGAGCACGAAGCTGATGCCGGCGGGCGGCTCGATCTCGATCGGGTGGCTGTAGCCGAGCGCGAGGATGAGCTTCTCGCCCACCTTCTGCGCGCGGTAGCCGACGCCGACGATCTCCAGGCCCTTGCGGTACCCGGTGGTGACCCCGACGACCATGTTGTTGACGAGCGTGCGCGTCAGGCCGTGGAGCGACTTGTCGAGCTTGTTCTCCGTCGGCCGGGTGGCCACGAGGACGTCGCCCTCGCGGTCGACCGAGATGCGCGGCGGCAGCTCGCGGGTCAGGGACCCCTTGGGGCCCGTGACCGTGATGATGCGCCCGTCGAACGTGACGTCCACGCCGGCGGGAACAGGGATGGGGAGGCGGCCAATGCGGGACATCGCGCTACCAGACGTAGGCGAGGATCTCGCCACCGAGCGCCGCCTGCTTGGCCTGGGCGCCCGTCATGATCCCCTTGCTCGTGCTGACGATCACGATGCCGAGGCCGCCGAGGACCCGCGGGATGTCCGTCTTCTGCGCGTAGACGCGCAGGCCCGGCTTGCTGATCCGCTTGAGGCCCGAGACGACCGACACCTTGCCGTCGACATACTTGAGTTGGATGCGCAGGAGCTGCGTCGGCCCATCGCGCTCCTCGCGGACGTCGGCGATGAAGCCTTCCTCCTTGAGGATCCGCGCGATCTCGCGCTTCGTGCGCGAGGCGGGGACGACGACCTCCGTGTGGCGTGCCCGGGACGCGTTGCGGACACGCGTGAGCATGTCCGCGATCGGGTCGGAGACGTTCATCTTCTTACCAGCTCGACTTCGTGACGCCGGGCAGCTCGCCGACGAGCGCTCGCTCGCGGAAGCAGATCCGGCACAGCGCGAAGCGCCGCATGTACGCCCGCGGGCGGCCGCACACGTAGCAACGGTGATAGCCCTGCACAGGGTGCTTCGGCTCCCGCTTGGCTTTCGCGATCATGGACTTCTTGGCCATCTGGACTCCTCCCCGCGCCCTAGCCGGCGAAGGGCATGCCGAGGAGCTCGAGCAGGCGCTTCGACTCCTCGTCGGTCTTCGCCGTCGTCACGATGCTGACTTCCAGCCCGCGGAGACGGTCCACCTTGTCATAGTCGATCTCCGGGAAGGCAAGCTGCTCCCGAAGGCCGAGCGAGTAGTTGCCACGCCCGTCGAAAGACTTGCCCGGCACGCCCCGGAAGTCGCGGATGCGCGGAAGCGCGAGCCGCGTGAGGCGCTCCAGGAAGTCCCACATCCGCTCGCCGCGAAGGGTGACCTTCACGCCGATGGGGTTGCCGGTCCGGACGCGGAACTGGGCGATCGACCGCTTGGCGCGGGTGACGATCGGCTTCTGGCCCGTGATGAGCTGCAGGTCGCCGACCGCGGCATCCACCGCTTTCGCGTTCGTGAGGGCCTCGCCCAGGCCGATGTTGATGACGATCTTGTCGACGCGCGGCACCTGCATCGGATTGACGTACCCGAACTGCTTCTGCAGCGCGGGGACCGCCTCCGACGCGTACCGATCCTTCAGCTGCCCGCTCACGCCTTCACCTCCAGCGGCTCGCCGCAGTGGTGGCAGGTGCGCACCCGGGTGCCGTTATCGAGCGTCCGGTGACCGACCCGGGTCGGGCGGTCGCAATGGACGCAGACGATCATGACCCGGCTGACCGGGAGCGGCATCGCGCGCTCGAGGATGCCGCCGGGATCGATGCTCGGCACTCCGCCACCGATGGTGCCGCCCTGCGAGCGCTGGCGCGGCTTGGTGTGCTTGCGCGCGATGTTGAGCCCCGCGACCACCACCAGGACGCCACCCTTGAGCGACGTGCGGCGGTAGCCCGAGCGGACCGGGGACGGCGAGGGATTCCGGCGGATCACCTCGTCCACCTTGCCCCGCTTGCCGGCGTCCTTGCCGGCGAGCACGACCACGGTGTCACCCTTGCGGATCTCGGGGACCTTTGTCCGGTGTTCGATCGACCGGTCGGGCATCACAGCACCTCCGGTGCGAGGGACACGATCTTCATGTAGTTCCGGTCACGCAGCTCGCGGGCGACGGGGCCGAAGATGCGGGTGCCGCGGGGGTTGCCCTGGTTGTTGATCAGGACGGCCGCGTTCTCGTCGAAGCGGATGTAGCTGCCGTCGGGGCGGCCGATCTCCTTGGACGTGCGGACGATGACCGCTCGCACGACGTCGCCCTTCTTGACCGGGGCATTCGGGATCGCGGTCTTCACGCTGGCGATGATCACGTCACCGATACCGGCGACGGTCTTCCGCGAGCGGCCCATGATCCGGATGCACTCGATCGTGCGGGCCCCGGTGTTGTCGGCGACGCGGAGGCGCGTCGAGGCCTGGATCACGCCTGACCCTCCTCACCGTCGGCATGTCGGCCGGGGTGTGCGGCGGCGTGGATCGCTTCGGTCGTCTCGGCCTCGTCGGCCGGGATGACCTCGCCTGCCCGCTCCTCGCCCGCGCGGGAGAGGATGGACACCAGGCGCCAGCGCTTGGTGGCGGACAGGGGACGCGACTCCTCGATGAGGACCGTGTCGCCGATCTTCGCCTCGTTGAGCTCGTCGTGGGCCGCGAACTTGGTCGAGGCCTTCATGACGCGCTTGTACAGGCGGTGGCGGGTCAGGCGCTCGATGGACACGACGATCGTCTTGTCCATCTTGTCGCTGACCACGCGGCCGGTCTTGGTCTTGCGCTGTCCCTTCACGGGGTTGGTGGCTCCTGCGGTGGGCATCCCGACGCTCCTACTCCGCCGAGCGCGGCGCGGTTGCCCGCTCGCGCTTGACGGTGAGGATCCGGGCGATCGTCCGTCGCGTCGCCGGGATCTGGCTGTAGTCCTTCAGCTGGCGGGTCGAGAGGGCGAAGCGGGCCTGCCAGAGGTCCTGCTTGGCCTCTCGAAGCCGATCGTCCAGCTCGTGATCCGTGAGCTTCCGGATGTCAACGATCTCCATCGGTGACCTCCTTCGCGGTCTCCCGGACGACGACACGGGTCGCGACCGGGAGCTTGTGGGAAGCGAGACGCATGGCCTCGACGGCCGCCTCGTGCTCGACTCCCGCCATCTCGAACAGGATCCGCCCGGGGCGCACGACGGCAACCCAGTGATCCGGGGCGCCCTTGCCGGAGCCCATGCGGGTCTCGGCCGGCTTCTTGGTCGCCGGCTTGTCCGGGAAGATACGGATCCAGATCTTGCCCCCGCGCTTGACCGAGCGGGTCATCGCGCGCCGGGCGGCCTCGATCTGCCGGGCCGTGATCCAGGCCGGCTCGAGGGTGGCCAGGCCGTAATCGCCAAAGGCGACGGTATGGCCGCCCTTCGCCTGTCCGGACATCCGGCCGCGCATCACCTTGCGGTGCTTGACGCGTCGCGGCATCAACATGTCGTCACACCCCCTGGGCGGCGGCAGCCGCAGCGGTGGCGGGAACGGCAGCTGCCTCACGGCGCTTGCGCTCCACGGGGATCTCGCCCTTGTAGATCCAGACCTTGACGCCGATGCGCCCGTAGGTGGTGTGGGCGTGGACCTGCCCGTAGCTGATGTCGGCGCGCAGGGTGCCGAGCGGGATGCGTCCCTCCCGGTCCCACTCGCGGCGGCCCATCTCGGAGCCACCGAGGCGGCCGGCAAGAGCGATCTTGACGCCCTTGGCCCCGGCCTTCATCGACCGCTGGATGGACTGCTTCATCGCCTTCTTGTAGGCGACGCGGCGGGTCAGCTGCTGTGCGATGTTGAGCGCGACAAGGTAGGCATCGAGCTCCGGCTGGCGGATCTCCTTGATCTCGAGCTTGACCTTGCGCCGGGTCAGGTCGCCGATCTCCTTGCGCAGGATCTCGACGTTCTGGCCGCCGCGGCCGATCACGATGCCCGGCTTCGCGGTGTGGATCGCGACCGTCACGTGGTTGATGCCACGCTCGATCTCCACGCCGCTCACGCTGGCGTTCGCCAGCCGCCGGTCAAGCAGCTGCCGGATCGAGATGTCCTCCTTGAGGAGGGTGGTGTACTCCTTGTCGGCGTACCACTTGGCGGTCCACGTTCGGGTGTAGCCCAGGCGGTAGCCGAACGGATGGACTTTGTGTCCCATGCCTAGGCCTCCCGGTCGGCCACGACGACCGTGATGTGCGTCATGGGCTTGTGGATCGGGAAGGCCCGACCCTGGGCCCGCGGGCGCCATCGCTTGATCGTCGGGCCCTCGTTGGCGACCGCGTCGGCGACGATGAGCTCGTCGGCCGACCGGTTCAGGTTGTTCTCGGCGTTGGCCGTGGCGCTCTTCAGCACGCGCGCGACGTCGCGCGCGGCCGCCTGCGGCATGAACCGCAGAAGCGCAGCAGCTTCCTCCACGGGCTTGCCCTTGATCGCCTCGGTGATGAGACGGGCCTTCCGCGTGGATCCCCGCAGGTACTTGGCAGTGGCAGAGACGCGCATGTCTATCGCTCCTCTACCGCAGGCCGCCGGACCGGTCGGCGGTCTTGCCGTGCCCGCGATACGTGCGGGTGGGGGCAAACTCGCCGAGGCGGTGTCCGACCATGTTCTCGGTGACGTACACCGGCACGTGCTTCTTGCCGTTGTAGACGGCAATCGTGTGCCCGATGAAGTCGGGGAAGATGACGGACGCGCGCGACCAGGTCTTCAAGACCTTTCGTTCGCTCCGCTTGTTCATGTCCTGCACCCGGGCGAGAAGCCGGGGCTGGACGAACGGTCCCTTCTTGACCGATCGCGACATGCTCTAGCTCCTCTCTATGCCTTGCGGTGACGGCTGCGGACGATGAGCCGGCTCGTCGCCTTGCCGCGCCGCGTCCGGTAGCCCATCGCCGGCTTGCCCCAGGGCGTCTTGGGAGGCATGCCCGTCGGGCTCTTGCCTTCGCCGCCGCCGTGGGGGTGGTCCCGCGGGGTCATCGCGACACCACGGACCTCCGGACGCTGACCCATGTGTCGGGCGCGTCCGGCCTTGCCGAGGCTCTGGTTCTCATGCTCGACGTTCGAGACCTGTCCGATCGTGGCCATGCACCGCATCGGCACCCGGCGCACCTCGCCCGACGGAAGCCGGACCTGGGCCAGGTCGCCCTCCTTGGCGAGGAGCTGGGCCGACGTGCCGGCGGACCGGACGATCTGGCCACCCTTGCCCGGGACGAGCTCGATGTTGTGGATGGTCGTGCCGAGCGGGATGTTCGCGATCGGCAGGGCGTTCCCCAGCCGGGCATCGACATCGGGACCGGAGACGACGACGTCACCGACCTTCAGACCGTTCGGGAGGAGCATGTAGCGCTTCTCGCCGTCCCGGTAGTGGAGCAGGCCGATGCGGGCCGAGCGGTTCGGGTCGTACTCGATTGTCGCGAGGCGGGCCGGCACGCCGGTCTTGTCGCGCTTGAAGTCGATCCGACGGTAATGGGTCTTCTCCCCGCCGCCGCGATGGCGCACGGTGAGCCGGCCCTGGTTGTTCCGGCCCGAGCCACGCTTCATCGGCTCGAGGAGCGGCTTGTGGGGCTGGTCGGTGGTGATCTCCTCGAAGGTCGAGCGAGTCATCCACCGGCGGCCCGGTGACGTTGCCTTGTAGCTTCGCAGCGGCATTCCTACACCCCCTCGAAGAACTCGATCTTCTGGCCGGGGGCCAGGGTCACGATCGCCTTGCGCCAGGCGGAAGTTTGGCCGGTGATCCGGCCGCGCTTCGTGCCCCGCCGCTTCTCCTTCGCCTTCGAGGTCAGCACGTTGACGGCGACCACGGTCACCTTCTCCTTGCTGTAGAGCTCCTCGACGGCGGCCTTGATCTGGATCTTGTTCGCCTTGTCATGGACCGCGAACGTGTACTTGCCCCGCGCCGACTCGTCGATCGACTTCTCCGAGATCACGGGGCGGAGGATGATGTCGGCAGCGGTCAGCGCGCTCACGCGTACACCTCGTCCATCCGGGCCAGCGCCGGCTGCTCGATCAGGATGGCGTCCGCGTTGAGCAGGTCCACCACGTTGAGCGAGTCGGCCAGGATCACCGAAACCGACGGCAGGTTGGCGGCCGAGCGGAGGAGCATCTCATCCTTCGCCGGGGCCACCACCAGGACGCGGCGCTCGTGGCCATCCCCGGCGCCGAGCGCCTGCAGGATGCCCGCGAAGACCTTCGTCCGGGGCTCGGCGGCCATGCCGAACGTGTCGACCACGCGGATCGCGTCGTCGCCGAGCTTCGCCGTCAGCGCCGAGCGGAGCGCCAGACGGCGCATCTTCTTGGGCAGCTTCTGGTCGTAGGAACGCGGGTGCGGGCCGAAGACCACGCCGCCGCCGCGGAAGTGCGGGGCGCTTCGCGTGCCCTGGCGCGCGCGGCCGGTTCCCTTCTGGCGGTACGGCTTCTTGCCGCCGCCACGGACCTCGCCGCGGGTCTTGGTGTCATGGGTGCCGAGATGGCGCCCGGCCAGCTGAGCGACCACCGCCTGGTGGAGGACGGCCTCGTTCACGGGTGCCGCGAACAGCACCTCGTTGAGGTCGACGCTGCCGAGGGTGGCGCCCGTCCGGTCGTAGAGAGTTGTCTGCGGCATCGTCACGCCTTCCGGACGAAGGTGAGCGCGCCGGGCGCCCCGGGGACGGACCCGTTCACGAGGATCAGGTTCCGCTCCGAGTCGACGCGGACGACGCGCAGCTTCTTGATCGTGACCCGCTCGTGTCCCATGTGGCCACCCATCTTGAGGCCCTTGTAGACGCGACCGGGGGTGGTGCCGGGGCCGATGGAGCCCGGCCGGCGGTAGTTGTCGGAACCGTGGGTCTTGGGACCCCGCGAGAAGTTGTGGCGCTTCACGGTGCCCGCGAAGCCCTGGCCCTTCGAGACGCCGATGACGTCGACCAGCTCGCCCGCAGCGAACATCTCGGCGACCGTCAGCCGCTGGCCCACGGTGTAGCCGTCCGCGCTGTCCAGGCGGAACTCACGGATGGTCCGGACCCGCGGCAGATCCTTCAGCTGGCCGGCCAGCGGCTTCGTCAGCTTCTTGCGCTCGCCCGCACCCAGCTGGACGGCCGTGTAGCCGTCCCGCTCCTCGGTGCGCAGTCGGGTCACGGTGTTCGGGGTGACCTGGACAACCGAGACGGCAACCATGGTTCCGTCGGGTTGGAAGACCTGTGTCATGCCGACCTTGCGGCCGATCAGCCCAATGCTCATCGGTCCGCCCTACATCTTGATTTCGATGTCGACGCCCGCAGCAAGCGAGAGTCGCATCAGGGCGTCGACCGTCTTCGACGAGGGGTCCAGGATGTCGATGAGCCGCTTATGGGTGCGGATCTCGAACTGCTCCCGGGAGTCCTTGTCGATGAACGGTGAACGCAGGACGGTGAACTTCTCGATCCGGGTCGGCAGCGGGACCGGTCCGACGACGTCAGCACCGGTGCGCTGCGCCGTCTCGACGATCTGGGCTGCCGACTGATCGAGCAGCCGGTGGTCGTACGCCTTGAGGCGGATTCTGATCCGCTGCTTCGCCATATCTGTCTCGCTACGCGATGATGCTGGTGATCGCGCCGGCGCCGACGGTCCGACCGCCCTCGCGGATCGCGAACCGCTGGCCGACTTCGAGCGCGATCGGGGTGATCAGCTCGACGGTCATGTCGACGTTGTCGCCGGGCATGATC
>DATCGK010000358.1:0-3008 GCA_036508975.1 Candidatus Limnocylindrales bacterium | reverse complement strand
CTTGCCGCCATCGACCCGCAGCGTCGTGCCCGTGATGAACGAGGCGGCATCCGAGCACAGCCACAGTGCGGCCGCGGGTGCCGATGGACGGGTGCTGGGCGGTCATAGCGCATCTCTCGAGCAGGTGTGCGCCCGGTACTGCGCTGGCGCCAGAGCATAGGGCCGGGTGTCCGCTCAGGTTGCGCGCCCGGCAGAGGATGGGCGAAAGCGGGCCGGTCCGCACTCGCACCACCACCGCGTCGCGACGGTGAATGCGCAACGGGACCTACGGGGTTGGGCGCACGGAGGTCAGTGCAAGGGGTAGGACCCTCGTCGCGGACCCAAGAATGCCGGCCCAAAGGCCGCCTTCTTGGGTGATCAAGTGCAGCCCGACCGCTCCACCCAGGGATGGTCAAGGGCCTCATCCCCCGCTGCGACGTTCGTGCGCAAACTCGGAGCTATGGACAGGTGGAGCTGGACGAAGTCGTTCGGGGCGATGGTCACGGGACGTCCATGGTACCCGCGCCGGCGGGTCCGGGCCGACGGTGTGTCCGGGCCGACGGCACCCGGCCCGACGTCCCCGGGCCGCCTCGACCTCCGCAGTTGACGATCGTCGGGGAGCCCGGCACCGCAGCGATCGGCGCGGGCGGCCTACCTCATGGGGCGACGTCGATGACGCCCCGCATTCCCGCCTGGTAGTGGCCGGGCTCGTGGCACGCGTACGCATACGGACCGGCGCCGCCGAAGGTGTACGTGAGGTAGTCGACGTGAAGCGGCTCGATCTTGCTGGCCTCCACGACGATCTGGCCATCAACCTGGTCCAGGGCGACGCGGTCAGCCGGCCCAACCTGAAACTCGTGGGTCGCGGTCGAGCCGACATTCGCGAGGACGAAGAGGATCGTCTCGCCTTGCGTGACCGAGACCTCCGCCGGAACGAACTCGAGCTGGTCGTCCATGCGGATGATGATCATCCGTGGATGGGCGGGGGTCCCCAGCCATGGGGTCGTCGGAACGATGTTCACGAAGCCGATCATCCCGTTCTCGAAGTGACCCGGCTCGTGACAGGCGAAGGCGTACGGTCCGGTCCCGGAGAACGTGTAGGTGAGCGTCACCGTCGTCCCCGGGGTGATCCCGGCCACTTCGGGTGCGCTCGGCAGGTCGTCAAAGACGTCCTTCATCGGTCCGACCTTGAACTCGTGCGTGGCCTTCCCGGTATTCGTGATCTGGAAGGTGATCGTCTCGCCTTGCAGCACGGAGATGGCGTTTGGCTCGAACAGCAGCAGGTCCGTCACCGCAATGCTGATGGTGCGCGGCTTGGCTTTGGTACCGGCGACGAACCCGGGCTCACCCGGGTCCGGGGGACCTGGCGGTTGAGGCGTCGCACTGGGCGAGGCCGCGGGCGACAGGGAGGGGGTCGAAGCCTCGCTTGGGCCAGGCGCCACACTGGGCGAGGCGGCGGGCGACAGGGACGCGGCGGAGGACGGGGCTGCACCTTGGTTCGAAGCCGGCGGGAACGTCCAGCTTGGCGCTGTCCCGGTCGTGCACGCGGCAAGGGCGAGCGCGAGAGCGATACCGACAAGAGGGAGACCCCGAGGAAGGTTGCGACGCTTCATGACAGCTTCTCCTCGGGGAGATGGTGGCCGATGCCGGATCATCCCGCATGGGATGGGACTCGGGACGCCCGCGCCTCGACACTACATCTGGTGTCGTGTTGCGGCAACCGGACTCGCATGATCGGCGGCGGTCACCGCCAGCAGTCGCCGTACCAGGCCGGGGAGCCCGACGCCCGGGAATGCCAGGGCCACCGCGACGACCCCGATCTGCGCACGAAGTCATCCGGGCGAATCTCACGGGACGTCCCGCGTGTCCCGGCCTCCGCCGCCGTCGTAGAGTGGGCAGACGGCAACGCGCAGTGCCGGCTCCCAGCCTGGTGGTGACAGGGGCCGATCATCGCCGGGCGTGGCCAGTCGGATGGCGTCACGCATCGCCGACCGTTGGCGAGGAAGCGGAGGCAGGAGGCCCTCGATGATCAAGATCTGGAGCGAGTTGCCGGCCGCACGCCTGAAGGAACAAGCCGCGGACGTCGCAACGATCGCGTGGGTGGTGTTCTGGGGGTCGATCGTCTTGCGGCTATTCCAGTACCTGGCCGGCTTCACCGATGCCGGACGGTCCATCCGCGACGGGGGCCAGACCATGGTCCAGGGTGGGCGCGACCTGGGCGACTCACTGGCCGGCCTGCCGGTCATCGGCTCGCAGGTCCGCGACATCGTCCGAGCCGCCTTCGGCGGTGCTGGCCAGCCACTTTCGGAGTTCGGCACCCAGCTGGAGCAGTTCATCTTCGTGGTCTCGGTCGTGCTCGCGCTGATGCTCGCCTTCGTGACGCTCGAGCCATGGCTGGTCCGCTATGTTCCCTGGCGCCGCGCGCGGCTCCGGAACGTCCGGGCGGGTCAGCGCGCCATCCGCACTGCGCCCCACATCGCCGATGCCGCGATGGAGCGAACGCTGGCGATGCGGGCGATGTCCCGGCTCGACTATGCAACGCTCCTCGGGTACACCCCGGATCCCCTCGGTGACTGGACCGGCGGCCAATACGCACGGCTCGCCCGGGCGGAGCTCGCCAGCGTGGGTCTGCGGCCTTGAGGTCGGCCAGCGACGTCAGTCCGGGAGGGCGTTCGCGGCCTCGACCAGCAGATCGGCGGCGGTCCCGAGCCGGGCCCCGACCTGGGCGTCAACGGCTCCCTCGCCGATGAGCTTGGCAACCTGCGCGGCCAACGCGACCGCCTCGTCGCGCGCGGCCTTCGCGTCGCGCTTGTCGAGCGCCCGATCGAACCCCGCGAGGTGATCCGCGAGATCCTTCGGCTCGTGCCCGTTCAGGCCACCGGGTCCGCGGGCGGCTGCGATTGCCGCCCCCATCTCGTCGCTCGCGGCGCGGGCGTTGCCATACGAGTCGACGGTCGCGGTCGGTACCGGCGAGGGTGTCGGCGAGGGTGTCGGCGCGGTGGAGGGCGTCGTGGAGGGCGTCGGGCCTG
>DATCGK010000357.1:0-2222 GCA_036508975.1 Candidatus Limnocylindrales bacterium | reverse complement strand
GCCCGGTGCGGGAGCACCTCGTTGGCCACCAGTCGCGCACCCCGTTGCGCGGCGAGGGCCGCGAGCAGAGCCGCCTTGCCGCCGGGCCCGGCGCACAGGTCGAGCCACGTCTCGCCGGCGTCCGGTCCACCCGCTGTCGTGACGTCCGCCGCGACGAGTGCGAGGGTCACCAGCTGGCTACCCTCGTCCTGGACGCCGGCCCTGCCGTCGCGAACCGCTCGGATCGCTCCTGGGTCCCCGCCGGACATACGCACGGCCGTCGGCGTCCACGGCCCCGGTCGAGCGCTGCCGTGCAGCTCGGCGATGAGGTCAGCGGCCTCGACCAGGCCGGGCCGAGCGACCAGGGTCACCTCGGGGGCCTCATTGTCGGCCCGGAGCAGTGCCTCGAGCTCTGAAGCCGCTCGCCCGTGGCCGACAAGTGCCTCGCGCAAGGCCCGGAGGATCCAGCTCGGGTGACTCTCGCGGACGGCCAGGGCCTCGAGCGGGTCATTCGGCATCGTCGCGTCGATCGTTGCCAGCCACTCGGCCAGCTCGCGCCCGGAGACCTTGCGCAGCACCGCATTGACGAACTGCGCACTTCCCGCCCCGGCTCGGGAGCGCGCCAGTGCGACCGTCTCCGAGACCGCAGCGTGCGCAGGCACCCGCATCCCGAGCAGCTGGTGGCTGCCCAGCCGGAGCAGGTCGAGAACCGGTGGGTCGATCGTGGCGAGATCGCGCGAGGCCACCTGGGCGATGATCGCGTCGTACCGTCCGCGGAGCCGCAGCGTCCCGTACGCGAGCTCGGTGGCAAAGCCCGCGTCGCGACCCGTGATGCGGCGGGCCCGCAGCATCGGTGGCAGAACCAGGTTCGCGTAGGCGTCCGAATCGGCGACCTCACGGAGGACGTCGAAGGCGGCGCCGCGGGCGACGTCCTCGATCCGCCGGCGCTGCGCCGGTGTCTGGACACTCCGTGCCGGCCGGTGGCGCGCACCGCGGCCGGGATCTCCTCCCGGCGGACGTTCCGTCATGCTGCGCCGAGCCGCGCGCCCGGGTGGAGGTGCGCGCCCCGAGCCCAGTCGGCGGCCGCCATCGGGCGCTTGCCCGCTGGTGCGACCTCGCCGAGCTCGACCGGACAGGACCCGGTCCCGACCAGGACGTTGTGCTTGCCGGCCAGGAGCTCGCCGGCGCCGAGTCGAGGCGCGTCGGGGGTGGGCGTGACCGGGCCGAGCTTGAAGTGCGAGCCGTCGGGCGCCGTCGTCCACGCGCCCGGCGCCGGCGTGCAGGCCCGGATCCTCCGGTCGACCGCTACCGCCGGGTGCTCCCAGCGGACCAAGGCGTCGTCGACGGTCAGCCGTGGGGCGATGCTGACACCATCACGGCTCTGCGGGATCGGACGAAGAACACCGCTGTCGATCGCATCGAGGGTCGCGAGCAGGAGCGCCGCACCGGAGTGCGACAGGCGATCCAGGAGCGTTCCTGACGTGTCGCGGGGCCGGATCGTCTCCGTCGTCGTGCCGTAGATCGGACCGGTGTCCAAACCGGCCTCGATCCGGAAGGTCGAGGCTCCGGTGACCTCGTCCCCCGCGAGCACGGCGTGCTGGACCGGGGCAGCGCCGCGCCACGCGGGTAGCAGCGAGAAGTGCAGGTTCAGCCAGCCGTACTGGGGCACATCCAGGACCACCGCGGGAAGCAGGGCGCCGTACGCGACGACCGGCGCGCACGCGACGCTCAGCTCGGTCAAGCGCGACTGGAAGACGGGGTCCCGGGGCGAGTCGGGCGTGAGTACCTCGAGCCCTGCCGCCAGGGCGCGCTGCTTGACGGGGCTGGGACGTACCGCGCGGCCACGGCCCGCGGGGGCGTCCGGTCGGGTCAGCACCGCCAGCACCTCGTGCCGCGAGGCGAGCAACGCCTCCAGTGCCGGGAGGGCGGTGGCGGGTGTGCCGGCGAAGAGGAGCCGCATGATCCTGGAGTCTAGGTCCCAGCCGTGGCACGGGCGGCCCCGGTCACCACATCTCCTGCGGATCCATCGCGACCCGGAGGGTCCCGGACTCCTTGCGTGCACTGCGCACCGCGAGGCGGTCGTGAACGGCAGCGGCGAGCGCCCCACGAGTCCCGATCGGAGCGCGGACGAGCGCCCGCCACAGGGCCGGCGCGGGCTCGGGCCGGTTCACCTCCTGGACCGGGCCGAGGACCTCGGCGCCGGTCGGCAGCGCAAGGTGCTCAAGGAATGCCACGACGGCGTC
>DATCGK010000356.1:0-4969 GCA_036508975.1 Candidatus Limnocylindrales bacterium | reverse complement strand
CGTGGCCGCATTCAGCTTCTATCCGACGAAGAACCTCGGGGCCGTAGGCGATGGCGGCGCGGTCGCCACGAGCGACGACACGATCGACGCACGCGTGAGGTCACTTCGGCAGTACGGCTGGAGCACGAAGTATCGAGTCGCCCCCGCCGAACGGGCCGGGTCCGCCCTCTGAGGCAGAAGGCGGGGACTTCGAATCTCTCGCCTCGAATGATTGACCCGGGTGCGATCTGCTGCTGGAGATGAACCGCAGCGGCGCGGGCCTGAACGAGGGTCCAGACGAGACGCTCAAGCATCAGCGGCGCGTCGGCACGGGGGCGCGAATGCGCTCCGGGCAGGCGGCGCCGCGACGGAACAGGAGGATGCCCACGAAGCGCTTCTCGGTCCACCCCTGTGCCCGCTGCGGCACGCGAACCCCACGGATGACCCACAGCAGTCCGATCGTGGCTGCCACCGTCAACGGTCCGGGATAGGAATAGGCCCACGAATTGGGGCCTAGCGTCAAACCCGCAACGACCAGCAGCAGCGACGCCGCTACGTACAGGGCCAGCGCGATCGGGAGTGGCGGAGTGTCTGCCTCAAGGGCGACGTAACCGAGTGCGGCGTAGCCGAGGGTCCACACGAATCCCTGCAAGTACGGCGCAACGAACGGGGCAGGCAACCCAAAGAGCATGAGTAGCGCGAAACCAGCCGCCGCATAGACAATCGTGGGACGTAATGTCAGCTCTCGCGGTATCGCGCGCACGAGCCAAATCGCAAGCGTCAGACCCGCGAGGGCATACATGAACCACAGGTGAGGCCGTACACCGGGGCCGGCAATCGTAAGAGTCAGCTGTCGAAGAAGCCAGTCTCCTGGAGCGACCTTCAGCCATGGCGTCGTGTGGTAGATCGCTCCTCGCACGACAGCCTCGCCGATGTACAGCAGTCCCCACAGTCCAAGGGGCACGAGGAGACGGATCATTCGCCGTCCAAGCCAAACGTCCTCATCCGATACGGGGCGCCTCTTGAGTAGCGCCCATCCCGCGATAGCGAGGAAAACCGGGGCGCCAGGGCGAGAGAAGGCGTTCAGTGCGATGGCCGCAAGGTAGGTCCCACTCTGACTATGCGCTGCGAGCCCCAACGAGATCGCGCCTGCGGCGACATGAATCGTCATGACCATGACGATGGCGACGACTCGCGCCAGCTCGACGTCGACGCGACGTGACGCGAGTGGGGCCGCCGCATGGGCCGGTGCAGGTGTAGCTGCGGTGACGGTCAAGGCGGGCGGCCCTCGGCTGGCGTCCTGAATTCGCTGCAAAAGTGAAGACCGCGTAGGCTCCAATGCGGACCTTGGAAGTCGCAGAGGAGACCACGCCGTGGAACGAAGAATAGCCCCCAGCGCCCGGACCGGATCAACGGTCCCGACGAGCTGAGTCAGGTCGGGCGCCTCGGCGCCCAGGTCATCCTCCAGCGGGATCAGCCATGAGCACCCCGGCCCCGCCGGGTCCAGACCGCCGAGGGCGAGATCACGATCGCGATGCCCCAGGTGCGCGACACGCTCACCCGGTTCGTGAACTCGGTCATCCCCGACACGCGGGCGATCGTCCGGACAAGGCCACTCGAGGCGCTAGTCATCGGCGCCTACGTCCGGGGCCTGTCTGACCGCGACATCGAGAGCCTCGCCCGGGAGGCGGGTCTCGGAGCGATCAGCAGGACGGCGGTGAGCGGGATCTGCCGCGAGCTGCAGGATCGCTACCGGGCCTTCCGGGCCCGCAGCCTCGGCGAGGTGCGTCTCCTGGCGCTCTTCGTCGATGCCATCTACCTGCCCGTCCGCCCAGAGGGGCCCAAGGAGGGCGTGCTCGTCGCCTGGGGCTTCACGACCGAGGTGGCGCGGGTCCTCCTCGACGTCTGTCTCGGTCGGCGGGAGCGGACCGAGGACTGGCTCGACCTCGGCCGGAGCCCTATCGCGCGGGGCCTCCGACGCCCGTTCCTCGCCGTCTCCGATGGGACGCCCGAGCACCGTATCTGTTTGGAGGATTCCTGAGACGACCACCCTCACTGGAGCATCCTGGGCTCGGCCAAAATGCCGGCGAGCGTCCGATCGAGTGAGATCGGTCGGGATCCACCCGGTCAGCTCCAGCCGCCGGCGCGCGCATCCCGCTCGCGGAACCGCTGATTGGCGGCAACGCCTTCGCCTACCTCGCCGAATGCCTGGCCACGGACTTCGTGTCGTCCCTTGGGCCGTTCGTCGATCGTCTCGAGTGCGAGTTCGCCGCCTTCATCGGAACTCGCTATGCGGTCGCCTGTGGCAGCGGCGCCGCGGCGCTCCACCTTGCGCTTCGGTCTCTCGGCATCGGTCCGGGTGACGAAGTCCTCATGCGGACCCTGGCGTTCGTGGCCTCCGCCAACCCGATCTGCTACCAGGGCGGGACGCCGGTCTTTGTCGATTCCGAAGAGGAGTCACTGAACCTCGACCCAGCCATCGTCATCGACGAACTGGACCGGCGGACTCGGCTGGGCCTTTGGCAGCCCGCCGCCATAGAGGTCGTCCATCTCGTCGGCCACCGGGCGGACCTGCAGCCGATCATGGATTCGGCCGAGCGGCACGGCGTCGCCGTCGTGCAGGACGCGTCGGAGGCGCTGGGCGCCACGTACGCTTCGCGACCGCCGGCGAGGCGCTCGCGCGGGACCACGCAAGCTCGGCGGGCCGCGGGCGGGCCCGGCGGTTGTGGGGGGAGCTTCGCGCGTCCGGATGCCGCTGCCGGTACGGCGGCGTCGTACGGCGGGAGCGGATTGGTGCCCGTCGGTGCGGTCCGGTGGTGTCTGGTGCCAACTGCGTAGGCGCCGATGCCACCAATTACCGAGTGCCCTGCCCGCCCCGGCGCTGCCAGGCTTGCTGGCGATGTCGCGGCGCGCGGACCGGACCCCCGGTTTCTCTCGCAGCCGCCTCGAGTTGCGCTCGGGAGGCCGGTAGAATGCTGCCCCGGGTCGCAACGGACATCGATTGCTCGGTGTATCGTCCGGACGCCGAGCAGGGAGCCCCGCGGTCCGGGTCGCTGCCGTCACACAACCGTCACGACCATGGTGGCTGCTTCAATGGCGACCCGCACGAGAATCCCGATCCTCGGCGATCGGGCGGCTAACCTGGGCCAGACCTGGCTCGACAGCTACGACCTGGAGCCTTACCTGCTCTACAAGGCCATCTGCCGCGGCTACCGCGTCGTCGAGCACCCGGTCACCGTCCGCTACCACGCCCGCGAGGGCTACACGAAGATGCGCGGGCTGCGCGACTGGTGGCGCCTCTTCCGGCCGGCCCTCCTCCTGCGACTCGGAGTGAAGCACTGATGATCTCGCTCGAACGCTCCTTCGGGGGCCGGCGCATCCTCGTCACCGGCGGGGCCGGGTTCGTGGGCTCGATGCTCGTGCGACGGCTGGCCGAGGCGGCGGCCCGGGTGACCGTCCTCGACGATCTCTTCACCGGGCGGGCCGAGACGATCCCGGCAGGGGTCGACTTCATCAAGGGCTCGGTGACCGACGAGGCGCTCGTGGATTCGCTCGTCAGCCGCGCCGACGTCGTCTTCCACCTCGCGGCGCGCAACATCATCGCCTCGACGGCCAACCCGCGCGACGACTTTGCGACGAACATCGGCGGCACGCTCAACGTGCTCCTCGCCGCGCGGACTCACCGCGTGGAGCGCGTCGTCTACACGGGCTCGGCGTCGGTCTACGGCAACCCGCTCTCGATCCCTATCAACGAGGACGACGGCCTCGTGACCCTCTCGCCGTACGCCGTAAGCAAGCTCGCCGGCGAGCACTACTGCTTCGCCTTCTACGAGAGCTACAACCTGCCGGTGGGGATCGTGCGCTACTCGAACGTGTACGGCCCGGGCCAGCATCCGGACAACCCCTATTGCGGGGTAGTTGCCAAGTTCCTCACAGCCGCCTACGAGGGTCGGGCGCTCTCGATCCACGGCGACGGCGGCCAGACCCGCGACTTCACCTTCATCGAGGATGCGGTGGACGCGACGCTCCTCGCGGCCACCCACCCGCGCGCGGAGGGCGAGGTCTTCAACGTGGGGACCGGGGTGGAGACCTCTGTGAATGACCTCGCCGACACGATCGCCCGGGTCACCGGCCGACCGCTCGCGGTGACCCACATCGACCGGCGCGACATCGACAACATCCGTCGCCGGGTCGTCAACATCGAGAAGATCCGCCGGATGCTCCGCTGGTCGCCCCAGGTCACGCTCGCGCGCGGCCTCGCGGAGACGGCGGAGTGGCTGGCGCGCGAAGGGGAACGGGCCGGGCTGGACGTGCCGGTCGGGGACGCGCCGGGGTGAGTCGCGAGGCGCGGG
The DNA here is from genome assembly GCA_036508975.1 of Candidatus Limnocylindrales bacterium. GTDB lineage: Bacteria > Chloroflexota > Limnocylindria > Limnocylindrales > CSP1-4 > CAIXZV01. The sequence continues at coordinate 638 of DATCGK010000356.1, read as the reverse complement.
TGCCGGAGGAGGGTCCCGGCCGCGGTCCCGTCGCCGACCCTCGTGGTTCGGCCGGGAGTGGGCGCCTCGGCACTGCGGCGAGCGGCGCCTGGCGGAACCCGGTCATCCGGCTGATCACGGGTCTCGCGATCAGCGCGGCGTTCCTCGCGGTGACCGTGTCGCGCGTGGACCTTGGCGAGACGGCCCGGGCGCTCGGCAGTGCTGCGCCCGGCGGCATTCTTCTCGCGCTCGTTCTGGGCCTCGTCGAGCTTACGATCCGGGCCCAGCGGTGGCGAGTCCTCCTCCAGCCCTCGGCACAGGTGCCCCTGCGCTCCGCGTTCGCCTACCTGACCATCGGCTACTTCGCGAACCTGCTGCTGCCGGCGCGCCTAGGAGACGTCACGCGCGCCTACCTCGCGGGTCGCTCGTTCCGGATCTCCTCGCTGGTCACGCTGGGGACCGTGGTGGTGGAGCGGGTATCCGACACTGCCACGATCCTCGTGGTCGTGCTGGTGGCCGGGCTCGCCATCGCGCCGGGCAGCCAGGTGGCCGGCTGGGCCGAGGTGCTCGCGGTGGCAGCGGTGATCGGCGTGGTCGGGCTGGTGGCGGTCGGGGTCGTCACGCTCCGCTCGGGCCTCCTGGATCGCCGTCTCGGTCGG
>DATCGK010000355.1:0-2194 GCA_036508975.1 Candidatus Limnocylindrales bacterium | reverse complement strand
CAACCCGTTCGGGCTGCTCGGCGGGCTCACGACGCTGCTCCTGTTCGTTACCCACGGCCTGGTGTTCCTTGCCCTCAAGACCGACGGCGAGCTGCGCGAACGCGCGGCCGGGCTCGCGCCGCGGGTTGGGCTGCCGGCTGCGGTCGTCGCGGTCGCGTTCCTCGCCTGGGCCAATGTCCAGACCGGCAGCACGCTCTCGATGGTGGTCGCGGCGTTGGCGGCCCTCGCCTTCGTGGGCGCGCTGATCGCGGCGAAGGTCCGCCGCGAGGGGTGGGCGTTCCTTGGCACGGCCGTCACGATCGGGCTCGCGGTGGCGAGCCTGTTCCTGGCGCTGTTCCCGGACGTGATGCCGTCCTCGACGGACCCGGCCTTCAGCCTCACGACGACGAACGCGGCCTCGACGCCATATACCCTCGGGATCATGACCGTCGTGGCCGTGGTGTTCACGCCGGTGGTCCTGATCTACCAGGGGTGGACGTACTGGGTCTTCCGCAAGCGCGTGACCGTCTCGCGCGAGCCCGCGCAGCCCTGAGCCTCGCGGCCGCATCCGTGGCCGCCGCGTGAACCTGCACCGCCGCCTCCTCGCGTCCGGCCGCCTCGCAACGGCCGCGCTCGTCGTGGCCGTCGGGATCGGTGTCGCCACCGCGCTGCTCGCGGTCGCCCAGGCGGCCCTCCTCGCCCGCTGCATCGCCGGTGCGTTCCTCGGCGGGGAGGACGCGGCGGTCCTCGCCGTGCCGATCGCCGCCCTGGCCGTCGTCCTGGTGACGCGCGCCATCCTGGCCTGGCTGGCAGAGGTCGCCGCCCAGCGGATCAGCGGCTCGGTCAAGCGCGACCTGCGGTCCCGGCTGCTGTCCCGGGCCGTGGGCGCCGGACCGCGCTGGGCGGCAGGACAGGCGAGCGGCGAGGTCGTGCTGCTTGCCACGCGCGGGCTCGACGCCCTCGACGGCTACTACGGGCGCTACCTCCCCCAGCTTGGCCTGGCGGCGACGGTGCCGCTGGCGGTGGTGGCCTGTCTGTTCGCGGTCGACGTCGTCGCGGCGCTGACGGTCCTGCTCACGGTGCCGCTCATCCCGGTGTTCATGGTGCTGGTCGGGCGGATGTCGGCCGCGCACCGGGCGCGGCGCTGGGCGGCACTGGCGCGGCTGGCCCACCGGTTCACCGACGTCGTGGCCGGGCTCCCGACGCTCCGGGCGTACGGCAGGGCGACCGCCCAGGTGGAGATCCTTTGGCGGATCACGGACACGTACCGCACGACCACGATGGCCACGCTTCGCGTGGCGTTCCTCTCGGCACTGGTCCTGGAGTTGCTGGCGACCATCTCCGTGGCGCTGGTGGCCGTGGGGATCGGGCTCCGGCTGGCCGTCGGCGAGATGACCCTGGAGGTGGGCCTGTTCGCGCTGATCCTGGCTCCGGAGGCGTACCTGCCGCTGCGGCGGCTGGGCTCCGAGTTCCACGCATCCGAGGAGGGGATGTCGGCCGCCGCCTCGGCCTTCGCGATCATCGACGCGCCCGAGAGGCCGCGCGGGCCCGGCGCTCCGGTGCCGGCGGGACCGCTCGGACTGATCGTGGACGACCTTTGGGTCGCGCAGCCGGGGAGGGACTCCGCGGCGCCGGCCGCCGCGTCGCTGGAGGTGCACCCGGGCGAGGTGGTGGCGGTCACCGGGTCCAGCGGCGCCGGGAAGAGCACGCTGTTGGCGGTGATCCTCGGGTTGCTGGAGCCATCGGCCGGGCGGGTGTCCGTCCGCGGCGACGCCGACGACGCGACGGATGTGCGCGAGCTGGACCCGGACGCCTGGCGCAGGTGCGTGGCCTGGGTTCCGCAGGCCCCGTACCTGTTCGCGGGGACGGTGGCGGAGAACGTGCGGCTGGGCGCGCCCGACGCCGGCGACGCGGACGTGGTGGCGGCCCTTGCGGGCGTGGGGCTGGGCGGCATCGCCCCGTCCCTCGTCCTTGGCGAGCGCGGCCGAGGCCTCTCGAGCGGGCAGCTCCGACGAGTCGGCATCGCCCGGGCGCTTGTGCGTCGGTCGCGGATCCTGCTGCTGGACGAGCCCACGGCCGGCCTGGATGAGGTCGCCGAAGCCGCGGTCGTGTCGGTCATCCGGGCGGAGGCGGCCCGGGGAGCGGCGATCCTGCTCGTGGCGCACCGGCCGGGGGCGATGGCCGGGGCGGACCGGGCCGTGGAGGTTCGATGGGT
>DATCGK010000354.1:0-3609 GCA_036508975.1 Candidatus Limnocylindrales bacterium | reverse complement strand
TCCCGAGGAGCGCCGCGGCGCGCCCGGCCGCCGCGCGACGGGCGCAGTTAGGCTCGGACCTCCTGGCGCATGAACGCGACGTACCCCAGCCCGAAGCAGACGACGGTCAGGGCGACCAGCGCCACCACCTGCGGCCAGGCGAGGAGCAGGCTCTGGTCGAGCGGCAGGATCGACGGGATCGCCCGCTGGTCCGTCTGCTGGTCGACCGGCACGATGCCGACCGTCTGGACCGTGGGATCGAGCAGGTAGGCCGCAGCCTCCGAGTAGAGCGTGCCCGGCGAGATCCGGGCGAGATCGAGCTGGAGCTCGGCGTTGGCGATCTGCTGGTCGGTCGTGGCATTCGCCGGCACCGGCGCCAGGTAGCTCGCGACGATGCCGACAAGCAGGGCGGCGAAGATCGTCAGCACGATCCACAGAGCGATCGCGGCCAGGGCCGACGTGGCGGCGCGGCGGACGACGACCGAGCAAAGCATCGCGAAGGCGAGCCAGAAGCCCAGGTAGGCCAGGGCCACGACGAACCAGGCCGCGAGTCGGGCGAGGTCGTCCGGGCTGGGATTGATGCCGAGGACAAGGAAGGCGACGCCGGACACGATCAGGGTGATCGCCAGCAGGACCAACCCGATCACCGCCAGTCCCGCGGCAAACTTGCCGATGATCACCGCGTCACGGTGGATCGGCTGGGCGACGAGGCGGGGCAGGGTCCGTTCGGAGCGTTCGCCGTTGATCGCGTCGAACCCGAAGGCGATCCCGAGGAGCGGGCCGAGCAGGCCAACGAGCGCCGCGAACGAGGGGACCTGGGAGCCTGCCGCCTGGTGGCTGAACAACTGGACGAACAGCCCCTCTGCGCCGGCGACCAGCTGGGCATTCTTGCCCACGAACGAGGCGGTCGAGTAGATCGCGCCGACGGCGGCCAGGCCGAGCAGGGCGATCAGGATGAACAGGCGGACGCTCAGGATCCCGTCGCCGAACTCCTTGGCCGCCACGACCCGCCAGCCGGAGCGCGGCGGCCGTGGCGGAGCCGAACGAGCGGCGATCCGATCCGGCCCACCAGCCGGTTCGGCCCCGGGGACCGGATCCGCCAGGACGAGCGCGTCAGGCGGCGTGGCCATGGTCGCCCTCGTCCCGGTTGAAATAGCGCAGGTAGATCTCGTCGAGCTCGTCGCCCACCCGGCGCAGATGCCGCACGCCCATCCCCCGGGCGGCGAGGTCGACCGCCAGGTGGCCGCGGATCGACTGCGGCCCGGTCACGTGCCACAGGCTCGGGTCGCGCGGGTCGCGACTCACGTCCACCACTCCGGACACGGCCCGCAGGGCCGCCTCGACCTGGTCGGCCGGGCCATCGAGGCCCACCTCCAACTCGAGCTGATCGCCGGCTAGCTCTTCGGCGAGCTGGGCCATCTGACCCTGGGCCAGGATCCGGCCGGCATTGAAGATCGCGACGCGGTCGCAGATCTGGTGGACCTGGTGGAGCAGGTGGCTCGACAGGAGGACGGTCACGCCGTTGTCGCGGGCGAGGGCCTGGATCAGGGCCAGGACCTCAGTGACGCCAGCCGGGTCGATCGACGCCGTCGGCTCGTCGAGCATCAGGATCGACGGATCCTTGACCAGCGCGTCGGCCAGGCCGAGGCGCTGGCGCATCCCGCGCGAATACTGCTCGACCCGCCGGTCGGCCGCGTCGGCCAGGCCGACTTGCTCGAGGAGCGGCCCGATCCGATCGTTCGCGGCACGCCGCTCGATACCGTTGAGGGCGGCCGTGTAGCGCAGGTTCTGACGGCCGGTCAGCTCCGCATAGAAGCCCACGTCGTCGGGCAGGTAGCCCACCCGCCGCTTCACCTCGAGGGGCTGCCGGGTCGGGTCGAAGCCCGCCACCTCGGCCCGGCCGCGGGTGGGCTCGGACAGCCCGAGGAGCATCAGGATCGTCGTCGTCTTGCCGGCCCCATTCGGCCCGAGCAGACCGAAGACCTCGCCCGTCCGAATCGCGAGGTTGAGGTTGTCGACGGCGACCAGGTCCCCATAGGCCTTCGTCAGCCCATGCGTCCGGATCGCCAGATCCGGCCCGGAATCCTCGGGCGTGACGAGCCGCCCGCGGCGACCCCGCTTGCGCACGTTAGCGCCGGCCGAAGCGGCGGAAGACCCACCCGAGACCGATGAGGACAAGTGCGATCAGGGCCAGCCCGATGAAGCCCCACAGCGGCGAGGTCTGGACCGTCGTCCGGATGTCGACGTTGGCGGTAGCGGTCCCGGCGGTCGCCGTGAACGTGACAGCGTAGTCGCCGGCGAGGGCGTCGCTCGACGGCTTGACGGTGGCGGTCAGCGTGGCCGCGCCACCCGGCTGGATCGTCGCGATCGTGGCCGGGGCGAAGGTCGTCGTCCAGCCGGTCGGGGCCGCCGCGGTGACCGCCACGTTCTGGAGGACCGTCGAACCGCTGTTCGTGAGAACCAGCGAGACGGTGCCCGTCGAGCCCGCCGTGACCTGGGCGTTGAGGACCTGGTTGGGCGTGCCGAGAGTGACTGCAGGGGCCCCGGTAACGTCCGCCTCGAGGGCGGTATTGGCCGACTGGCCACCCGACGAGACGGTGACCTGGAGCGGATATGCGCCGGCCGCGACGGTCGTGGGCGGCTGGGCGGTCACGCTCAGGGTGTCGGTGCCGCCACCGTCGACCGTGTCCGTCAGGGCCTGGGCGTTGCTCGAGGGATGCACGGAGACGGTCCACCCGTCGGGGCCCTGGCCCTGGAGCGTGTAGGTCTGCTTCTGGGTGCCGGTGTTGGCCAGGGTCACGCTGTAGGTGAACGTGCTCGACGGAGCGCCCGACAGCTGCGGGAAGGCGCTGGCCAGGGTGATCGCCCCGCCCGTCGCACCGAGGACAGTGACCTCGATCGGCAGCTTGCGGGTCCCCTGGCCCGAGGTCGCCGTGACGGTCAGGGTCTGCGAACCGGGAGTCGCGGCCTGGGGGACGGTCACCGACAGGTCAACCGTGGCGGCCGTCGAGCCGCCGGCGAAGACCGCGTTGACGATATTGCCGCCGCCGCGCAGGTTGGCCGTCCAGCCGCTGGGGGTACCCGAAACGGCAAGGTCCACTCGCTCGGGCGTCGGTACCGCGACGTCCAGGGTGAACGTGACGGTGTTGCCGGATTGGATCGTGACCGCCGGGTAGGGCGTAGTCAGGTTGAACGTCGCGGCCGCTACCGCGACCGGTGAGATGCCCGTGATCAGCAGCAGGCCCGCCGCAAGCACGAAGGCGGCCAGGCGCGTTCTCGTCATCGTTCCCTCATCGGTTGCCTGTCGCGCGACGCGGGCCATGGGATGGCCGCTGCGGGCGATGTCTCCTCGTCACCTATCGTCGGGGCGCACGCATTCAACTGGGGTGGTCGGTCGATCAAGATTCCTTCACTGTTGAGACGCCCGGGTCTCGTCAACTCGCGTCTGGGGTCGGAAACATCGGCTGGACTGTCGCCTATCGAGAGGATCTGGAGCCGCATCGCCGGTGGCGTGCCCCGGTTGAGGCCCGGTCGCCGGTTCAGTGGCGGGAAGTCACCGCAGGCGCGGCGGAGACGCTGCTCGTTCCACAAGCTGACCTAGGCGGCGGCCCGCGGCGCTGGGCTCGAGGG
>DATCGK010000353.1:0-2038 GCA_036508975.1 Candidatus Limnocylindrales bacterium | reverse complement strand
GCCCTCGTGCAGATCGATCCGGCCGATACGCCCGAGGCGGTCGCCGCCGCGGCCTGTGCCGAGATCGTCCGACTCCCGGAGATCGACTCGGCCTGGGCGATCGGGCTCTGGGGCGACCACGGGCGGATCCTCGCCGCAGCGGGACGCATGGGACTCGTCCTGGCGGCCGGGAACCTCCTTCCCAACGCCCGGACGCGCCATCTTCGCGAGCGGGCTTCAACCGGGCCGTGGGCGGAGGCCTGGCAGGACCGGCCCGAGGACGGCGCCTACGGCCAGGCGATCAGCACGTCTGGCCTACACAGCGCCGTCTACGCTCCCCTCAAGGGTCCGCATGGTGTCGTCGGAGTAATCGGCTTCGGCGTCCACGATGCGATGAACGCGGAGCGGCTCATTGAGCGCCTGCCGGCCCTCGCGACATTCGGCGCGATCGTCGGGGCGCTCGTGACTCCCGGGCTCGACGCGCGCAATCGCGAGGACGACCCCCGGGCGAACGTCCAGGCGATCCTCGATACGGCGGCCTTCACCCCGTTCTTTCAGCCGATCGTCGAGTTCCACAGTGGGGCGGTCGTCGGCTACGAAGCCCTCAGCCGCTTTGGCAACCGCATCCCGCCCGACGCCGCCTTCGCCCTCGCCGTCCGGGCCGGGCTCGGAATCGAGCTCGAGACAGCGACTCTCCGCGGCGCCCTCGAGGCGGCAGCAATCCTCCCGCCCGGGGCGTACCTCAGCCTGAACGCCTCGCCGGCGCTCATCGAATCGGGCGCGCTCCAAGCGCTCTTGAGCGGGAGCGAGCGACGGATCGTCCTCGAGATCACCGAGCACGTCGTGATCGACGACTACCCGGCGCTCCGCGGGGAGCTCGCGGCGCTCGGGCCGAACGTCCGCCTCGCGGTCGACGATGCCGGCGCCGGCTACGCCAGCCTCCGCCACATCCTGGAGCTCGCGCCCGACTTCGTGAAGCTCGACATCGGGCTCATTCGCGGGATCGACGCCGATCCCGCCCGCCAGGCGCTCATCGCCGGGATGGGCTACTTCGCGGTGAAGCGCAAGCTCCGGCTGATCGCCGAGGGGATCGAGACCGCAGCCGAGCTCAAGGCGCTACGGGGGCTCGCGGTCGGATATGGCCAGGGCTACCTGCTCGGGCGGCCCCAGGACGGTCGCGGACCTGGGCCGTGGCCGACGAAGATCGCCCTTCCGGCGTCGCAGTCGCCCCCCGAGCCGACAGGAGGTTCGATGCGTCGTGTTCCAACGGCGACAGTCGTCAATCGACGCGTTGGTTCGTTGACCCGTCGCCCGGCGTCAACCCGGCGCGGCTGACCGGCTGAAGTTCCCGGAGCACGTTCGCTACGCGGCGACCACCCGGTTTCGACCAGCCCTCCTGGCCTTGAAGAGCCTGGCGTCGGCCTCGCCCAGCAGCGCCTCCTTCGTGGGGTCGGCGCGATCGATGACAGCGCACCCGGCGCTGACGGTGGCGCAACAGTCCTTTGGGCGCTGACACCTGCCCATACGAGTGGTCCCTGGGGGCGCTCCTCGACCTGGCTGTGGTAGCCGGGCCAACCACCTGACGGGCACCCTTGGCCCACTCCCCGGTCAGGGAGTCCACACGGTCAGCACTCGTCTGGACTGACACCCTCGGTGCATCCTCCTGGCCAGGGGGGCAGGTCCGCGAGCTGGCACGCTGACCAGATGGTCAGATGCGGTCTCGTCGCGGCACGTGGTCTGCGCCGAACAGCGCGGACCTCGGCCACCCATGCCGAAAGGCTCTGGCGGTAGGTTCGCCATCGCGGGAGGCTCCTGACCGCTTGCCAACCGTACCGGAGGCTGACGATCCGCGATGACGATCCTCCAGCCGCTCCGCAGCGCGCTCCGGCCGTGGCCCGTCGGGGTGCTGCGGCTCGTCGTTGTGCTGCTGCTCGCCGGTCAGCTGTACGTGACGGGAGCGATCGAGCGACGCGACCTGCTCGACCCGAGCCACCTCGGGTTCGATGCCTCGAACTACTACGCAGCTGGGCAGCGCCTCAACGTCGGCCACTCCCTCTAC
>DATCGK010000352.1:0-3708 GCA_036508975.1 Candidatus Limnocylindrales bacterium | reverse complement strand
GCGGGTACCCGGGCTTCGGGTCGCACATGGCGTGGCATCCGGCGACCGGGCTCGGGGTCATCGGCCTGGGCAACGTGCGTTACGCACCCGTGCGGCCGGTCGTCGCGGAGATGCTGGCGATGCTCGTAAGGGAGGATGTCGCGCCCCGGCGACGCGTCGCCCCAACCCCCGCTGTGGAGCGGTTCCGCGGTATTGCGGAGGGGCTGCTGGCGGGCTGGGACGACGCGGCGGCCGATGCGGCGTTCGCGATGAACATGGACCTTGACGAGCCGCGGGATCTGCGGCGCGCGGCGGTCGAGCGCGTGGCCGCGGACCTGGGGCCCGTCCGTCCGGACGACGGCGTGCCGGCATTCTCGGCCTCGCCCGCACACCTGCGCTGGTGGCTGCGGGGCGAACGGGGTCGTGTGCAGCTGGAGATCCTGGTCACACCCGAGCCGGAGCCGCGGATCCAGACGCTCCGGATCACCCCCGTTGGCGAGCCAGATCCGGTTCTGCGCGGGGCGGCGCAGCGCATCCTCAGCCTGGGCGGTGACGTTGTCCCGGCGTGGCCGTCGGATCTACCGGTGGCCGTGGTGCTCGACACGGGCGCCGTGGAGCGGGCTCTGCGCGCGGGTTCGGCCGTGTTCGGGACGATGGCGCTCGGGCTCGTGATCGCCGGCGATGGCCGCACCACCTCCACCTGGCAGCTGGCGACGGAGCGTGGGCGGGCCACCCTGCGGGTGGACATGGACGCGCAATCGGGCGAGGTGACCGCCGTCGAGCTGCTGGCCGCGGCCCGGGAGCCGGTGCCCGACGCCTGGTAGAGCCGGCGCCGCTCCGGTCAGGTGGCCTGCGAGGTTGGGACCCGGAACCAGAACCAGGCACCGCCGCCAGGGCGCTCGCGGTACCCGATCCGGCCTCCGAGCGCCCGGACAGCGGCATCCGCCACGGCCAGCCCCAGCCCGGCGCCCTCGCCACGCTCCGGCCGTTGCGCGAACGGCACGAACAGCATCCCGATGCGCGTCGGCTCGACGCCCGGCCCACGGTCCAGGACGTCCACCTCGAGGATCTGCTGCCCCCCTTCGGCGAGGTCCGTGTTGGCGGAGCGCCGCGCCCGCACGGTGACCGCGCCGCCCGGCGGGCTGTGGCGCACGGCGTTGGTCACCAGGTTGGACAGCGCCTGCTCAAGGCGGACCCGGTCGGTCACGAGCGTGCCGTCGTCGACCTCGAGATCCAGTACGACAGCGCTCTCGGGCCGCGCCGCGGTCGCCCGGCCGGCGACCTCCGCGACCAGCGGCCCCAGGTCGACGGGCTCCACCGACACGGGCCGCCCCGAGTCCTCGATGGCGGCGAGGTCCAGGAGGTCGTCCGCCAGCCTGCCCAGCCGCCCGACGTCGCCGAGGGCATCCTCGATGGCCGTACGCAGTTGCTCGATGGTCGCCCCCGTGCGCAGGGCCAGCTCCAGCTCGATGCGAAGCGCCGCGATCGGCGTACGGAGGTCGTGCGACGCGACTGCCACGAACGTTCGCTGCCGCTGGAGGCTCCGCTCCACGCGGCTGAGCATGCGGTTGAGCGTTGCCGCCAGGTGGCCGAGCTCGTCGTCGGGGTTCGGCGTGTGCAGCCGCCGCCCCAGCGTGCGTGCGGCGTCGTGGATCATGTCGGCCTCGTCCACCAGGACGCCGACCGGGGCCATCGCCCGGCGTGCCAGCCACCAGCCGCCGGCCACCGAGGCCGCGGCCGCGACGCCGCCGACGAGGACGAGCAGGCCGGCGAGCCGGCGGAGCTCCTCCTGGATGCCCGCCAGCGAGCTGCCGGCGATCACCGTCCGCCCGTTGCCTGTCGTCGCGGCGTAGAGGGCGACGTCGGCCGTGCCGCCGGAGCGCCAGGTGGAGTCGCCGAGCGGCACGGGGCCCAGGCTGGCCGGCGCGGACCGGGAGCGTGCGATCAAGTTCCCGGACTGGTCGAGGACCAGCGTGAAGATCCCGGGCCGCGCAGGGTCCTCGCTGAGCGCGGGTTCCGGGCTGCCGGTGTCGATGGCCGCGCTCACGTCTGCGACCTGGACGGCGAGCGCTTCCTCCACGCTCGAGCGCAGGTCGCTCGAGAACTGGAACCAGACGATCACCGCCACCAGTGCGACCGTTACCGCGATCGCGAACCCGTACCAGATGGTGAGGCGCAGCCGGATGGTCATCGGACGGCGGACCCGGGCCGGAGGACGTAGCCGGCCCCGCGGATCGTATCGATGACCGGCGCGTTCGGATGGGCGGCGAGGCGGGCGCGGAGGCCGTGGACGTGCACGTCCACGACGTTCGAGGCGCCCTCGTACGCCCAGTCCCACACGTGCTCCAGGATGGTGCCGCGGTCCAGCACCGTCCCGGCCCGCCGGGCGAGAAGCTCCAGGAGGGCATACTCGCGGCCTGGCACGTCCACGTGATGTCCATCGACCGTGACCTCGTGGCCCGCAGGGTCGATGCGGAGGTGGCCGACCTCGATCACGGTCGGCCGGGGGACGGGGCCGCGCCGCCCGATCGACCGCATCCGCGCCAAGAGCTCCTCGAAGGCGAAGGGCTTGACGAGGTAGTCGTCGGCACCGACGTCCAGGCCGCGGACCCGGTCGGCCACGGCGTTCCTGGCCGTCAGCAGGAGGCAGGGCGTCCAGTTGCCGGCGGCCCGGAGCTCGGCGCACAGGTCAAGGCCGTCCCCGTCGGGCACGACGATGTCGAACACGAGGACGTCGTAGTCGTTCTCGTGCGCAAGCCACCGGGCGTCCTCGATGCTCGTCGCCGGATCCACGGCGTAGCCCTCGGCCCGAAGGCCGCGGCTGACCAGCGGTCCGAGGCGGCGATCGTCCTCGAGGAGCAGTACTCGCATGCAGTGCATCGTGAACGCGATGCCCTTCAGACGCGGTTGTGGACTGGATGAGAAACCTTGCACAACAGCTTCATCGGGGCTTCATCTGCACTTGGCATCCTTCCTCCATTGCCGGTCGGCAGCGAAGGCCCGACTCCGGCAGAGATCACGAAAAGGAGCCCCACATGCGCAAGATCCCGATCCTCACCGGTGCCTCGATCGCGGGCGTCGCGCTCGCCCTCGTGCTCGCCGGGTCCAGCATGGCCGCCACGAGCGGACCGTGGAAGGCGACGGTCAAGCTGGCCAACGCCGCGGCCGCCGCGGCCACCGTGACCAAGAACGCGAACGGCACCGGCACACTCACGGTCCACCTCACGGGCCTGCGCGCCGATCGTGCCTGGGTCGTCGACATCGACGGCGGCAAGACCACCACCGGCCGGGAAACCGCGGAGATTGCCTTCCGGAGCGGGTTCGGCGTCGAGGCAGTCTCGTCCCGTACGCTCACCATCCATCTCACCAAGGCCCAGATGGAGGCGTATCTCGACGCCGCCTCGTCGGGCATCGTGCTCCGCCTGCGGGACGCCGCCGACAAGTCAGCCGCGATGTTCTCCTGATCGCGGGCCCGCGCCGGCCACCCGGAAGCGGGTGCCGCGCGGCACGACCAGTGCCGGAGCCCGGCGGACCGTCCGCCGGGCTCCGTTTCGTGCCCTCGCTACCGCCAGAGGTCGGGCGCCGGGACGCTGGCCCCGATGCTCGTGGCCAGCTGCTCGAGGACGGCGAACCAGTCGTAGCGGCTGGTGATCTCCGAAGCGCGGATCGTGACCAGGCGGTCCGTCGGCACGAGCGTCGGGATCACGCGGTCCAGGATCGCCTCCACCT
>DATCGK010000351.1:0-4934 GCA_036508975.1 Candidatus Limnocylindrales bacterium | reverse complement strand
CGTGGCCGCCAGCAACTCTGTCCGATCGCGCCTGAGGGCGGCTCGCGACCGGGCCGCCGCGTTTGAGCCGACGGATGCGGCCCCGGCGAGCGATCTCCTGCCGGGGACGCGCCGCCGGCTCGCGACACCGTCGGGCGCTGTCCCGGTCATCTCCGGCGCTGCCCCGACACCCTCGGGAGCCTTCTCCATCTCGACCACGAGGGTCTCGCTCAGCAGCGAGACGCCCTCGCCGCGCCGGCGCACGATCCGCTCTGGCGACGCGCGGTCCACCTTGCTGGTGGCCAGGCCGGCGCCCAGCACCAACAGCCGCAGGTAGGTGGGCAGGGTCAGGAACCCGGCGATCACCAGCAGCGCGTCCCAGGGTGCGTCCACGGCCAGCCGCGCCAGCGTTCCCCGTGCCTCGAAGGCGACCCAGCCCGGGATGCCGAACGTGGCGACGGCCGTGAGGACCAGGCCCGTTGCCAGGATCGGCGAGCGACGGAGCCACCCCCGCAGGTCTGGAATGCTCCGTGTCTCGAAGCGGTCCTCGGCCACGGCGGCCCACGCGATGAGGGCCGTCTTCGAGGCCGCCATCGCAACCAGCCACACGCGCGCCGGTCCCCAGGCCGCCGGGTCCAGCGCCGCGAACCCGAGCAGGACGAGGCCCCCATCGGCGATCACGAGGTACCCGGTTGCATGTCGCAGGTCGTCCTGGACGAAGGCCGCGGTGGCGGCCGCCACCAGGGTCACGAACGCCACGGCGATCACCACGGCCCGATCGCCCTCGAGCGGCAGGGCGAGCGGCGCGATCTGGCCGTCCACGATCGCGAGCCCGGCCACGACCACCGGCACGCCCAGCCAGGCGAGCAGCAGCGGCAGATCGACCGGGGATGCGGCGTCGGCGAGACGGGAGAACCGGACGTGGAACGGGACGGCGCCCAGCCGTGCCCCGATCCCGAGCGTCACCGCGAGGGCGGCGAGGCCGAGCAGGGCGCTTGCGCCCGCCGCTGTTGCCGGTCCGGAGCCACCGCCGTCACCGGTCCCGGCGGCACCCGCACCGCCCAGGGTCAGGGCCGCGGTCAACGGAGCCACGGCGACGACCGCGAGGAGGACCGCTCCCACCACGAGCGTCAGGCGCAGCTCACGCGCTGCCGCGGCGACCGCGGCCCGGCCGCGGGTCGGGGGGACGGCCAGCAGCGCGGCCAGACCGGATGCCGCAGCAGCGGCGGCACCGACGGCGAGGTCGGCCGAGGCAAGGACGACCGCGCCACCGGTCATGGCCGCGAGGGTTCCCGGCAGGACGCCGCGCAGCTGCGGCAGCCCGCCCAGCAGCCAGGCGAGGAAGACCAGGACCACCGCGTCCATCCCCCACAGGCCGAGCGTCAGCCGAAGGTAGGCCGTGGGGACGAGCCGTCCATCGAACAGCGCGCCATCCGTGACGGTGGCAGCAGCGTCTCCCGCGCCCGCTCCGGGGACGGGCGTGGCCATCGTGAGCGTCAGCGCAAGCAGCAGGAACAGGGCGGCGCCGCCGCCGAGGGCACCCCATCGCGCCGCGCGTCCGCCGCGGGCCAGGCCCCAGGCCGACCCGGCGGCGCCGAGCGCTCCGATCACGAGGAGGAGGGGCAGCTGCATCGGCGTCAGTTGGCCGGGCGCCGGTGCGCCTCGTCCGCGGGCCGGTGGCGGACGGCGGTCTCGCGGTCCGTTCCGGTCCGCAGGTCCAGGTCGCCCGTCGCCCGGAGCGAGCCGGTGATGACGGCCGCCACCGCGGCCCCCACGAGCGCGGTGAGGACGGCGATGGCCAGGTCGGCGGGGGCGTCCCCACCCACGCCCAGTGCATTGCCGGCGAGGTCGGCCGCGGAGATCAGCAGCAGGAGCGCCAGCCCGAGCCGGAGCACGTCGCGGGCGAGCAGGACCGGTCCCGCGGCCAGCGCGGCCAGGGCGAAGGCGGCCCCGAGCGCGGCACAGGACACCGGCGAACCGGCTGCGAGGGAGGCGGCCGCGCCGCCGGCCGAGGGTCCATCTCCGGAGCCCAGGCCGAGCGTCGAGCCGATGGTCAGGGCGGTGAGCCAGCCGGCGGCGAAGGCGGCCACGGCGATCGCCAGCGCTCCCGGGACGCGGAACCCCCGTACGGGGAGCGGCGAGGGCGCGCGACGGAGTGCGATCCAGGTCAGGTACCCGGCGAGGACGGTGCCCACCAGCCGGGCCGCGAGCGAGAGCGGTCCGGGCAGCGGGTCCTCGACATAGGCCGAGCCGACGAGCGCCACCAGCGTGCCCAGCGCGGCGAGGCGCGGTTCCCGTGCAGAGACGGCGAGCGCCCCACCGGCCGCGACCAGCGCAGCGAGCAGGACGAGGACCGGCGTCACGACCCTGGCCCGCCCGTCAGGGCGCGGCCGGTGGGGCGCTGGGGTAGGACGGGGTCTGGAGGATCCCGAGCGTCGAGAGGGGCCAGTAGCGGAGGAATGCCCGTCCGATGACGTCGGAGATGCTGATCGGGCCGAAGACGCGCGAGTCGGCCGACTTCTGGCGATGGTCGCCCATCACGAACAGCTGGCCATCGGGGATGACCCAGGTGTTCTGGTCGGGGGACGCCGTGGTGGGTTCCTGGACGCCCGCGTCGTTTTTGTACAGGTCCTGCTCGTTGAGGTTGACGCCGTTCACGTAGACGTACCCGTCCTCCTTGACCTCGACCGTGTCGCCGGGAAGCCCGATCACGCGCTTGATGAAGGGCGTCGGGTCGGCGGTCCAGGTCTGGGGCGGGTTGAACACCACCACGTCGCCGCGACTGTACGAGTCCCAGCGGGGTGTCAGCTTGTCAACCAGCACGTATTGCCCGGGCTCCAGGGTCCGCTCCATCGACTGCTGCTGAACCTGGTAGGGCTGCGCGATGAAGTTCTGGATGACGAAGAAGATGACAAGGGTGAGGACGAGCGTCTCGACGACTTCGAAGAGACACCCGAATGTCGAGCGTCGGTCCACGTGGGCGAGTATAGGGATCAGCGGCGGGTCGACGCCCGACAGAGCCGTTGGGACTGCCGGTGGCCCTGCCCGGGCGGAATGCATAGGCCGGCCGGGCGGGTGGAACGCATGCACCTGGCCCGGAAGTGGTTTGACCCGCCCGTGAGGCGACGCATACACTTCCGTCCGACCGACCCGCGGGTTCCCCTGTGTACCGGACCCCGGTCGGCGATCGCCCACGCCGTGCCTGCGCGACCGTGCCCGTCCTGGCCCGGGATCGCGCTCACGGCAGCCACACTGATCACCGGCGTCCCGAACCCTGGGTAGGAGGCTCTGCAAACGCTGATGGGCGCATCCACGCTCTACTGGATCATCCCGATCGCGGGCATCGCCGCCGTGCTGTTTGCCGCGTACCTGGCGCGTGACGTGCTGTCGCGCGACACGGGGACGCAGGCGATGGTGGACGTTGCCGCCACGATCCGCGAGGGCGCGGACGCGTTCGTCAAGCGGCAGTACACGACGATCGGCGTGCTCGCCCTCGTCGCCGCGGTCATCATCGGCGTGGTCATCGCGCTGGTCGAGACGAAAGCGGTCGCCGACGTGCCGGCCCTGGCCGGCCTCCCGATCGGTGTCCTGACGGCGTTCGCGTTCCTCGTCGGCGCCGGCTGCTCGATGCTCTCGGGCATCATCGGGATGCAGGTCAGCATCCGGGCCAACGTCCGCACCGCGTCCGCGGCGCGCCGCAGCCTCGTCGAGGCGGTCCAGGTCGCGATGCGCGGCGGGGCGGTCTCCGGGTTCCTCGTCGTGTCCCTGTCGCTGCTCGGCGTGTGGCTCGTGTTCACGCTGTTCCAGGTGTTCGTCGGGGATGTGACCGTCGACCAGGCGCCCTTCCTGATCGTCGGCTTCGGCTTCGGCGCCAGCTTCGTCGCCCTGTTCGCGCAGCTGGGCGGCGGCATCTACACCAAGGCGGCCGACGTGGGGTCCGACCTCGTGGGCAAGGTCGAGGCGGGCATTCCCGAGGACGACCCCCGGAACGCGGGCGTCATCGCGGACCTCGTCGGCGACAACGTCGGCGACTGCGCCGGCCGCGGTGCAGACCTGTTCGAGTCGACCGCCGCCGAGAACATCGGCGCCATGATCCTGGGCGTCGCGGTGTTCAAGATCGCCACCGACATGGGCTGGCCGAACCCGTCGGCCTGGATCTTCTTTCCCCTCGTCGTCCGCGCCTTCGGGCTCCTGGCCACCATCGTCGCGATGTTCTTCATCCGCGGCAAGGAGACCGAGAACCCGATGAACATCCTCAACCGCGGGTACTGGGTCACGACCCTGCTGTCCGTGGTGGCGCTGGCGTTCGTCACCAACCAGATGATGCAGACCCCCGGCATCACCGCCAACGGCCTGCCGACCTGGGTCTGGTTCCTGCTCGCCGGCATCGTCGGCCTCGCGACCAGCGTCGCGTTCGTGTACATCACGCAGTTCTACACCGCCGGGTCCTACCGCCCCGTCCGCGAGATCGCCGAGGCGTCCAAGACCGGCCCGGCGACCAACATCATCAGCGGCACCGCCGTCGGCTTCGAGACCACGGCCGTGACCGCGCTCACGATCGGGGCCGCGCTGATCGCCAGCCACTGGCTCGGCTCGCAGGCCAACCTCGTCAACGTCGCCGGCCAGAACGTGGGGGGGATCTTCGGCACCGCGGTCGCGACCATGGGCATGCTCATGACGACCGCCTACATCCTGGCCATGGACACCTTCGGCCCGATCACGGACAACGCCGGCGGCATCGCCGAGTTCAGCCGGGCCGAGGCGGGCGCCCGCGAGATCACCGATCGTCTCGACGCGGTCGGCAACACCACCAAGGCCCTCACCAAGGGCTACGCGATCGCCTCCGCGTCGCTGGCCGCGTTCCTCCTGTTCTCGGCCTACATCGACAAGGTCAACCTGATCCTCGGCCGGCAGATCGCCGCCGGCAAGCCTGGCGTCCACCTGCTCGACTCGAT